>NZ_LRPD01000068.1:0-15022 GCF_001605865.1 Acinetobacter sp. NRRL B-65365
CATAATAAGCACAACCAACTTTAATATTTCCTACACTCCTTGACTTATAATTAGCCAACCACTCATACCCCCAAAAATTCATAAATAAATTTAGTAGAATAATAAAAATTACACTATAAACAAAAAAACTATAACCTATAGACTTATTCTTTATAAACTCATAATAATTTTCCATCAAAATTTACTCACCTTTAATAAATAATTTTTGCGGCCTTACTCTTTCAACCTCTGAGAAAATTTTAAAAGTTTGATTAACATAATTAACTACACCTGAAATTTGATCCATGTAATGCATTAATTCAGATGTTTTTTTAGCTTGTGACAACTTAATTGTTCGTGATGGATCATAACCATCAAATTGACAGTAAAATAAAGGTTCACCCCGTTTTAGAATTAAATCTTTAGAAGTATCATGCCATTCAAATGCCCACATCAGTGGACGAGGCCAGATATGGATCGGAAAACGTCCGCCAAAAATTGTGCCTGGTAATGGATTTTTACGGTAATGGCCAAAAGCATCTAATTGGGTGATATATACAACTTCATCAGCAATAAAACAGTACGGAAGCTTAAGCTGTAAAATTGGAACTTTAGGAGTTCGCCATTCATTCTCATTGGTAATTGTGAGTAGTTCTCTCAATTTATTGGCACGCACAGGGGACTGATCACCTAATACATTAACTAAAGTTGGTTTGCCTTGCGCATCCCTTACAAAACGTAAATGAAAATCAAATGGACAATTAACTACAAAGTAACGGCTTTCTAGTTGTAAAACAGCGGGACAGCGACTCGCAGATTTAGCATGCTTAGTTTGAGACTGTGAACGCATCCGATACGGCGCATCATAAAGTAGTGCTGCTTTCTCCTCTATTAAAAACCAACCAACCTGAATCGGTCCTTCCCCAACATTTTTTTGATCATCTTCAATTGTAAAATTAATGTACATTTTAAGCTTTGTTTAAGTTTTAAATATGTCCAAATATTACTACTTATTTGTGTTTTTTTAATACAGAATCGTCTATATATTTTTGATTTCCCGATCAAAACTAGCTCAAAAAAAGTGACTTTAATCACTATAATTTACAAAAAGTTCTCGCCAGTTTTTTTAAAATATTTTTTCAGTAAGATATAGAATGAAAGCGAAGCCCAAAGTTTTAATAAATAGGTAAAAATCCAAAAACTTTCATTTTAAAAAGTTTTCGAATTTTGATGGGATGGCGTCAGTTGAACCAAGTCAATAACATACTGTTTTATTTAAATTTCATTTTCATACAACTTAAATTCACCCAATTTTAACCCTTTATCTTTCAGAATATCCTTAGTATGGGTCTTTGCTCTGTTTTCAATTCTTCCGTGTAAAACTCATCAACAATATCCCCCCTCTTCAACACCCACTTCAAAGTTAGCATTGCCATAGCTCTATCGTGCTACATGGTCCAAAGCCTCCTGATAAAATCCTGTTGCCTTAATTTGCTCATCAATCTGCTTAGCTGAGCTATTTTTTAATAAAACAATTTCTTAGTATGAAACTTAAGTAACAGTATTATTGCTATTATTTAATAGCTAATTTTCTCGTAAATTACGATATTGTTTGGGGGTCTGCTGAGTCCAACGTTTAAATGCACGAGTAAAATGCGTAACATCTGAATAACCTAGTTTTTCTGAAATATAAGAAATACTAAACTCATGATTATTTAATAATTTTTTTGAAAAACGTTCGCGTACTTCATCCATCAGTACCTGAAAGGTTGTACCCTCTTTCGCCAGTTGACGTTGCAGGGTTCGTTCTGTCAAATGTAGCTTATCCGCTACATCTTTCATTTTGAAAAAACCCTCGACTTCATCAAAAAGTAATTCACGTACCAAAGCAGTCAATGGATTTTTTTCCCCACGTTTTGCCGCTAATTTATTCAAATCATGTTTGCACTGTTCACGGGCCAAACGAGCTGCCAATGGATCAGCCATGATCAAAGGCAACTCTAAATATTCTTCAGGAAAAATTAAACGATTATTTTCTTTATTAAAATTTATCACACAAGGCAATAACTCTTGTACTTGCGATAAAAATGATGGTTCAAAGTAGTTCAGTTCAGCCTTGATTACTAGGTCATTTTGTCCAGTAATTGCCTTCGACATTTGAGCAAACCCCACCATTAGAAAGGTCATACCGACAATTCCCATCTTAAAATTTAACATCGGCTGATCTAAATACAATGAAGCAATACCATTGTTTGTTTCAAGACGTGGTTTTAACGCCGGACAACGTAAACCAATAAACTGCTCCATCACATTTAAGGCTTCACCCAAATTTTGTGAAACCATTGCTGCCATTCCAACTGAACCATGACAGGAAACCGTCATTTGCAATCCCAGATATACCCCCAAGGCGGGTTCGTTGGTGAGTTCAACTGCGCGATTGATCACGTTATTAAAAATATCGAAATCCAGATACCAGAAAGGTTCAGATAACTGTTCAACACCGATACCACTTCCCTCCAAGAGTTGTTCTGGAGAGATATCCAAGCGTTGTACAACATCAGCCATCAAGCTGACATAGGTTCCAGGTAAAGACGGATTCACAATCATCCTCTCAGCAATATCTTACACAAAATGTCGTAAAATGGTCAAAACTGTCATTTCCAGAACTATGACACAGATCTTCGATTCGGCATAGTAGCAACAATCAGATTGTCACATTTTTATCCGTCTCCCTTGTGATAAAAATTTATAAAGGTTGGTGAAATATGAAAGCTCTTGTTACTGGTGGTGCTGGTTTTATTGGTTCACACATTGTACGTACATTGCTGAATGAAAATTATGAAGTTCGTGTTTTGCATTTGCCTCAGGAAAAACTCACCAACCTTGATGGTCTAGATGTTGAACTGATTGCAGGCGATATCACTGATCCAGTCAAAATGGATCAAGCTGTCGCAGGTTGTGATCTGGTATTTCATACCGCTGCCATTTATGCATTATGGCTACCTAAACCAGAACTGATGCGCAAGGTCAATGTAGAAGGCACCCGTACCGTTCTCAATGCAGCGAAAAAAGCTGGGGTTAAACGTGTGGTTTATACCAGTACTGGTGCATGTTTTGCTGGACAACCCAAAGGGATTCAAGCCACAGAAAATAGTCCTTTTGCTTTAGGTGCAACGGGTGATGCCTATGTACTGACTAAATTTGAAGCTCACCAAGTGGCTTTACAATTTGCAGCAGGTGGGCTGGATGTCGTGATTGTCTGCCCGACAGGTCCAATTGGTCCTCAAGATATTGCTCCAACCCCGACAGGAAAATTATTACTGACCATTGCCCAGATGCCTGCTCTTGCTGTCCCAGGTGCCATCAACAATATGGTCGATGTTCGAGATGTAGCCAAAGGTCATGTGTTGGCAGCCCAGAAAGGTCAAGCAGGTGAAACTTACATCCTTGGCAATAGGGACTTAGATGGTGTAGCCATGGCAAAAACCGTCCACCATTTATTGGGAATCTGGCGACCTGTGATGACCATTCCAAGCTTGGTTGAAGGTGTTTCATCACAGTTGGCAGGGCATGCAGCTTTATGGGTGACTGAACACATTACTCACAAAGCTCCTCTAGTCACACCATCAGCAGCAAAAATTGGACAATTAGGGACTTCTTTTAATTGTACTAAGGCTGTACAGGAATTGGGGCTGCCCCAAACGCCTGTTGAAATTGCTGTGCGCGATGCCTTGCAATGGTTTGCAGCAAATGGCTACATCCAGTCACGTAGCTTAATCAAGAAGATTGAAAATATTTCTCTGTAAAGCTTACAGGAGTAACGATATGAACCAATTTATTGACCATCACATTGTCGCAAGAAAAATTCTTTTTGACTTTAAAAATACCCCAAGACATTGGGTACATGGTGACCCATTTGCGACACATATCATTAATGTACTGAATGTAGCGATTACACCAATTGAACACTGGTTCTGCCGTTTGGCAAATAAGACCTTACCCTATGTAACAGATCCAAATCTGATTGCGGATCTTAAGGGATTTATTGCACAAGAAGCTGCACATGCGAATGCACATAAAGGTTCAGACATTTATTTTAAAAGCCATGATATCGACACGGCTGATTTTAAAAAGTTTGTAGACTGGGTGTTTAAGAATGTTCTCAGTGATTCGCCTTTCGGCACAAACAAGTTTTTAAAATCGCATGAAAGGCTATGGCTTGCCTACCGTATGGGCATGATTGCTGTTTGGGAACATTATTTCTGCTCCTTTGGTACTTGGGTGCTGGATGCCAAAGGTCTTGAAGGTTCTGATCCGGTGATGCTGGATATTATACGCTGGCATGGCGCTGAAGAAGTGGAACACCGTACTGTGGCATATGATGCTTATCGTGCACTGGCAGGAGATGGCATAAAATCTTATATTCTACGTCAGGCCAGTGCAGCAACAGCATTTCCAATCATGGTCATCGGCTGGTTAGGTGTTGGTTATTACTTATGTATGATCGATAAATCTCCTGAAGCACAGAAAATCGCACAAAATAAAAACCCGCTTAGTTTTGTATGGAAATTCCATCAGGCTTCCAAGCTTGATCGCTTACCTAAAATCATGAGTGTTTTTAAATCATTAAAACACTGGTCATCTTTCAGTTATCACCCAGAACATGATGGCGATGTTGCTAAAGCTTTAGCCTACATTGCAAATTCACCTGCTCACCAATTAATGAGTATCAACAGTAAGCTGGAAAAAAGGTAATGCAGCCACTAATCTTAAAACGTGATGGCTTGACCTTACACGCCCATTTGTATGGTGATCCTAAACACCCTTTGGTGGTGCTATTACATGGTTTTCCAGATACACCGCATTGCTGGGACAAGGTTTACCCTGTGCTTGTCAATGCGGGATATCAGGTACTAGTGCCTTGGCTACGTGGTTATACACTGGATTCGGTTCATACCGATGCACACTATGGCTTGGCATCAGCCACCACTGACTTAAAAACATGGGTAGAAAAGTTAGGTGCTCGGCAGTTCCATTTAGTTGGACATGACTGGGGGGCAGCCATTGCCATGACCTATGCCAGCCAATACACAGCATCACTCTACAGTATGAGTTTACTGGCAGTTCCACCAATTCCGGCCCTAAAAAATATTTTAACCAACTTAAAATATTTTCCGAAGCAACTATATATGTCTTCTTATATGTTGCTGATGCAATCGAAATTTGCCAAAAAAATCTTATCCCAACATCGGGCTGACTTTGTCGAAAAAATCTGGAAAAAATGGTCACCAACCTGGGCGTTTACTGAAGCAGATTTTGCCGCCACACGTCAAGCATTTAGCCAGCCTCAAATCGCTTGGGCTGCCACACGCTATTATCGCAACCTATTTGTGATTCATCATCCCATTAATTTTAAAGCTAACCAGCATTTGCTCAGTCAAATCAAAGTGCCAACACTGGCTTTAGCTGGGTTGGATGATGGTTGCATGAATATTCAATTACATCAGGCATTGGCTCAAGCCAACTATTTTCCTCAAGGCTTACGCAGTATTCATTTACCCAACTGTGGGCATTTCTTACAAGCAGAGCAACCCCAGCGCGTTGCTGAGCTGTTACTTGAACATTTTCAAAAGATAATGAACAAGGAGATATAACATGACTACAAATGTACCAACCTCCAAATGCAAAACATGGCTGCTATATGGTGCCAATGGCTATACAGGTGAGTTGATCGCTAGACATGCTTTTAAATTGGGTTTAAAGCCCATATTGGCTGGACGCAGTGCTGAGAATTTACTCCCGATTACAACTAAATTGAAACTCCCTGTTCGTATCTTTGATTTGAATAACCCGTCTGACCTCGTGAATCAACTTGATGATGTTGATTTAGTGCTCAACTGTGCAGGACCTTTTTCTCTTACCTCAAAAGCTCTAGTTGAAGCGTGTCTTAGTAGTAAAACACACTATTTAGATATTACAGGTGAGATCGATACATTTGATTATGTGCTGGCACAACAACAACGCGCAATTGATGCGGGAATTGTTTTATGTTCAGGGGTTGGTTTCGATGTTGTACCGACAGATTGTATTGCCAACACCCTTAAACAAGCTCTCCCTGATGCAACTCATTTAGAGGTTGGGTTCTCAACCCCTTTAATTTTTTCCAAAGGAACACTCAAAACGGTGATTGAAGGATTGCCACTGGGTGGAAAAATCCGCAAGCATGGTCAATTGGTGACCGTACCACAAGGTTGGGGGGCTAAACGAATTAATTTTGGTCAAGGTAAACAATGGGCAACTACCCTACCACTTGGTGATGTTGTCACTGCATTTCATAGTACCCAGATTCCCAATATTCGTTATTACGCTGCAACTCATCCTGCCATGCTAACGACCATGAAAATCAGCAGATTATTCCATATTTTCTGGCAACAACCTTCCATCATTCGCGGATTACAAAAACTGGTCGATACGACTATTACTGGTCCATCACAACAGCAGCGGGAGAATCAAACCGTCTATCTATGGGGACAGGTCTTTAATGCAGCAGGTCAATCCAAAATAGCAACTGCCCAGCTCAGTAGTATCTACCAAACCACAGTTCATGCTGGATTGGCAATCACCCAACATTTGTTAAAGCATTCAATTAGTTCAGGTTGTTATACCCCAGCACAACTGATGGGTACAGATTTTATTAGCACCTTACCTGAATGTAGCCCTATCACGATTAGTTCTCCAGCTTAAAGCTCAGGATGTCTTATGAATAAAGCAGTTAAACCGTCCAAACCAACTCAATTAGTTGATGTATTGATTATTGGCGCAGGTCCATCTGGACTGAGTACCTGTATTAAATTAAAGCAACAAGGCATTAAAAATGTCGTTATTCTGGATATGGCAAACCGCATTGGAGGTACTTGGGCACTAAATGATTACCCTGGTCTGTTCTGTGATGTCCCAAGTGAAATGTATTCTTTAGGCTTTGCACCTAATCCAAACTGGTCTCGTACCTATGCACCTCAGGCAGAAATTCGCCAATATCTAGATGATGTTGCCCATAAGTTTAATATCGTGAATCAAATTCAGCTTAATACCGAAGTGATTGAAGCTCGATGGGACAAGGCACTTAATCGCTGGATGATCACCACACGTGATGGCAAACAATTCAGTGCAAAAATCTTTGTTCCTGCAACAGGTTTCATTGGTGAAGCCAAAATGCCAAGCTTTCCAGGACAAGATCAATTCAAAGGCACCATGTTCCATTCAGGTAAATGGAATCATGAATATGATTTAACAGGTAAACGTGTTGCTGTGATCGGTAGCGGTGCATCAGCCATTCAATTCTTACCCGCGATTCAGCCCAAAGTCGGTCATTTATACAGTTTCCAGCGCACCCCATCTTGGGTACTACCGAAACCTGATTTTGCTGTTCCAAACATTGTGAAAACAGTATTTAAAAAAGCACCTCTACTAGAAAAAGCCATCCGTGAAAGTGCATTGTGGAGTCTGGAACCTTCTTTACCAGTCTTCATGAATGTAAAGATCATGGAAAAACTACAGGTACTCGGTAAACTGAATATCAACCTGAGCATCAAAGACCCTGAAATGCGTAAGGCCGTTACGCCTACGCATACCTTAGGTTGTAAGCGTCCGATGTTTTCGAACAACTGGTACGATGCACTTGTTAAACCCAATGTATCAGTGCTCTTTCAGGGCTTATCACACATCACTGAAAATGGTGTAGTGGGTGAAGATGGTAAAGAGATCAAAGTGGATACCATTATTTTTGGTACTGGTTATGCTGTTGCCGAACCTGCAATTTACAAGATTATTAAAGGTGTCGATGGCCGTAGCTTAAGTGAAGTATGGCAACGTCAACCTCGTGCCTATATGGGGATATCAATTCATGGTTTCCCAAATATGTTCATGATGCTAGGACCCAACTCTCAGAATACAGTTGGCTCAGTGATGTGGACGGCTGAACAACAGTCCATCTATATTTCTAAAACCATTAAACTCATGCAAAAGCGACATCTGGACCGTATTGAAGTCAAAGAAGTTGTGCAAAAACACTTTAATGCCAGCATTGACAAACGTCTAGCAAAAATGCCCGTCAGAGCTGATATTTGTAAAAGCTACTATCTGGACGATGCAGGACGGAACCATATCATCTGGCCAGAGTTCGGCTTTGTGATTAAGCACAAACTGCATCACGTTAATCTAAAAGACTACAAGACTGAATCAAAAGTGATCAAAGTCTTTGCTTAAACCCTCTACCTAAGTCTGACCTAATAGTCAGACTTTTTTATTCGTCTCTGAGATCAAGAAATATACTTATGCAAATGATGCAATTAGAACAACATGATCAGGTCTATGTGCTCACACTGACCAATGGTCAACATGGTAATAGCTTAAACGATGCCGTCATTCAGGAATACTTGGCTGTTTTTGATCAAATCGAAGCAACCCGTGAGGATGCAAGCTTAATTATCACCAGCAATGATCCAAAAACCTTTTGTACAGGCATCGATTTGCCGTGGTTAATGCAACAAGAAGATGCCATGGGCTTTATCCATCGTCTGGAAAATTTCTTGATGAGACTTGGGTTACTTAATTTACCCGTCATTGCAGCCATCAATGGTAATGCCTATGCGGGTGGAGCTCTGATCGCAACTGCATGTGATTTTCGTATTATGCGGGCGGATAAAGGACGCTTTTGTTATTCCGAACTAAATGTCAAATTACCGTTTACTGCTGGATTATTGGAAACTGTTAATCTACTTCCATGCCCTGATGCTGTGTATGAACTTTCCCTCACTGCAGATGCCTGGGGTGGTGACTATTGTCTGGAGCGAAGAATTGTCAATCAGCTCTCTAGTGCAGAAAACCTCATGCAAGATGCTATGACCTTTGCACAAAAAATGGCGACTAAAGATCGTGCGACTTATGCACAAATCAAGCACGGTTTGAGAGCCAATTTACTTAATGCAGCGCAACAACGTCATATTCAACCCTCTCATTCGTAAATATAGATGCAATGATTCTAAAGTTCTGAAAATAGATCGGTGAAGTGACGTATATAAATGTATCTAATATCCTATTTATATAAAACATGCTGTATATGATCATACAACATGTTTTTGATCAAAAGATTACAATATCAACTGATATCATTAGAAACCAAACAATGAAGCCAGCCATTTCAATAAGCTAACAAATATATTATCTGCTGGTTTTGGCTCTTCCACAGGTTGTGGTGCTGGTGTAATCACAGGTGGTTGTGTTGGCGGTGGTGTCACTACTGGTGGCTGAACTGGTTCGACTGGCGTTGTTACAGGAGGTGGCGTGGTCACTGGCGGCTGTGGCGCTGGAGGTTGAGTGCCCGATGATGACCACTTGGTTAATACCTTATTAATTTGATTACTATATTGGCAAATTACCGCCCCATATTTATCCGATCCAGCAATCCCATTATTGATCCCAACCAAAGTATTGTCATCAGATAACCATGGACCACCTGAATCACCAGCATTCATTGATGCAGTTGCTTTGTAATATACACCGCGTGCCAATGGTGAAGCTCCAACATCACGAATATTCACATAGGATGTTCCATATAAGTTAGCAGCCAAAGCAGCGCCTGTACTACTACGTCCTAAATATGCGGTAACATCACCACGTCCAATATGTTGTCTTGCCTCAGCTTGTGTACATTGTGCCGGAATTTTGGCAATAGTTGCACCACTGCTACTGCTAATTGGCTGAGACAAACGGATCAATGCCATATCCACATCTGGGATCTCAACCCACCCCTCATCCTTTTTAAAAGAGATGGGGTCCGCTTGCGATAAAAAGCTAGCACCATGGTATGCAGTTCCACCCAGTGTATAACCCTGATTGGCACTATCACCCCATACCGCACCTGTACAATGTGCAGCGGTTAAAACCACATCATCACGAATTAAGACCCCACCACAAGTATTTCCAGATGTTTGAGAAAATAACATGAATGGCTTTGTCACAGTAAATTCTAATTTTACAAATGAGCTTGAATTATCTGCTGCAAGTACACTTAAACTGCTTATAGACAGCGCAATCGCACTTGTAACCCCCAAAATATGTTTCTTATACATGCCGATCTCCTTTAGATAAGTAGCAAAATCTACGAATAATCACCGAAATGGTTGTTTTTGATAAATAAATCACATGCTTTATTGTTATTTATCTGGCAAAGCTTAATCGGTTAATTTTCGCAGGAGAACTTCATTTCACGACACAAATGATCATTTTACGACATATTCAAATATTAAAAAATAATCATATTTATTTCAAATACTTAAAATATATCATTAGGTGTAAAAAACATCATTTTTTTGTAATTATTGCATTACTGATAGCCCAATTTTTTCTGGTCAAGTAATGCAAATTGCTCCTCCAGATAATCCAACAACTTCTTAATCGCGGGCAATAATCCTTTTCTGGATGCATATGCAGCATGCACAATGCCGCTGGTTAGTTGCCATTCAGGTAAAATCATGATTAACTCCTTACGCTCAATATATTCATGTGCCATCATGATGGGTAAGGGTGCAATACCCAAACCATGAATCACCGCCTGTAATACCCCAGTCATATCATTCACAATGAAGTCAGGATCATGCTGAAAATGTACAGTTCCTTGTTCTGCATGATGCAACACCCATGCATTTTGCTGTTCTGCATTGCCTAATCCAATCGTTCTAAATTGGTGTAATTCATCTAAAGTACGTGGTATAGGCTGAGTAGATAAGACCCGTGGATGTGCAACCAGACATTGAGCACTGGTCACAAATTTTTTCATAACCAAATCACTGTCTTTTAATGGCGGATAACGTACCCGAAATGCGATATCAATTCCTTCATTTAAAACATCAACATTGCGATTCGTTGCATCTATATAAATTCTGAGTTTGGGATATTGCAACATGAACGTGGTTAAAAACTCGCCCATGTGATAATGCAATAATGCAGGCGGACATGAGACACGAATGATTCCACGAGGTTCAGTCCGATTGAGATCAATAAATTCCTGTGCATTTTCTGCGTCCATTAATAATGCATGACAGTAATGATAATACTGTTGCCCAATTTCCGTCACACTGAATTTTCTGGATGAACGATGTAATAAACGTACCCCTAAGCGTTCCTCAAGCATCTGTATCCGTCGGCTTAGCTTTGATTTAGGAATGTCCAGTGCCCTACTCGCGGCAGCAAATCCCTTAAACTCAACAATTTTTGCAAAATAATACAGATCATTTAAATCCTGCATTGACCGCCCTCTTATTGTTCAGATCATAGGACGCTAAAACTCAATTTCAGTAGCTTTCCAATGTTCTGTTTCGTTATATCTTAAATAAACCAAGGGTAAAGAAGCATACAAAATAAAACACAACCATTTGTTTTATAAAATCTTACTTTAAAACCCAATATGATTACCTACATAAAGTGGAGCATAAAATGACTACCCCAGCTAATTTTAATGGTAAACCACCTGTTATCGATCCAAACAATGTTGCCATGTTGTTGATCGACCACCAAAGCGGTCTATTTCAAACGGTACAGGATCTTTCCGTTCCTGAACTTCGTGCCAATGTTGTCACGCTTGCTAAAGTTGCAACCCTATGTGACATTCCTGTGATCACTACAGCCTCAGTCCCTCAAGGTCCAAATGGTCCTCTGATTCCAGAAATTCATCAATTTGCGCCCCATGCTCAATATGTTGCACGTAAGGGTCAAATCAATGCCTGGGATAATCCTGATTTTGTAGATGCAGTGAAAGCAACTGGCAAAAAACAGCTAATTATTGCAGGTACCATCACCAGTGTATGTATGGCTTTCCCAAGCATCAGTGCAATTGCTGAGGGTTATCAGGTCTTTGCTGTCATCGATGCATCAGGTACTTACTCCAAAATGGCACAAGAAATCACTTTAGCCAGAGTGGTTCAGGCAGGTGTTGTGCCTATAGATACGGCTGGAGTTTGTTCTGAGTTGCAAAAAACATGGCACCGTGCGGATGCAGCAGATTTTGCAGCAGCATACAGTGCAATTTTCCCACATTACCAATTACTGATTGAGAGTTATCAAAAAGCTCAGGAAGTCATTAAAAACAATGAGCAGCTAGATTCTGAAAGAGACTAATTGATTTTATTAAATCTTAAGATGCCTAATTCATTTTACTTGGGCTGGCATGAGCAAAAAAAAGTTATAGTGAGATTAGGTAAAATCTTTTAGGGCGTTTAAATCACTTATTTCAAAGCGGCTATAATGATTATTACGAATTATTGAGCTCCACTTATTACCTTGCGAGTAAAAAACCATAACTGTATTAGTTATGGTTTTTTAATTATCCCAAATTCAATATAAAGTTAGTCAATTTTTATAAAATAAACATTTTCATCAACTTGGATTGGTTGTTCTGAAAAAGGAACAATAACAATACAGTTTGCAACCAGAAAAGGTTCTATTTGATAAGCATGCTGCTTTTCAACTATCTCTAAGTCATACTGACCATCATCATGAAGTTGATATTTGCCCCATACTAGTCTCTTTTGAACAGTATCTGTTTCAATTATTTGTTTAGTGCGACCTTTTATAAATATTTTGTTGAGAAAATCTGGATCATATTTATTTAGAATATACTTCACCATGAAATGCATAAGTAAGGCAATGTCTTGCATATCACCAGGTAGATTAATGATCGTCGTTTTATCTTCTGTGATAACGGTCTTAGAGCCTCTAGAATTACCTTGATCATCGATGAACGGTACGATCTCACGCACTTCAGGAGTTCTAGGCATACTTCTAATAATACCCATTTCAGCAGCAGGAATAGAGCGTGTTTGGAAATTTGAGGTCATACTGCCAGGATCAAAAGTCGTTAGTCTACCGATTGAAAATACTGATCCACCAATGTTCTTGTGAGAACAGATAATCATTACATCAAAATTTGGAATATGTTCTTCAAAAAAACGATTATAACTTTCCCAATCAGTTGTTAATGTCTCATCTAAAGTTGGGTCTTTCTCTTTCTTACGGCTATTGTATGCTGAATCATAACGCTGTGGCTTAAGTTGCTTTATCTCAACGTTATCGTAACCCCACGTTTTCAATACGTCTTTAACGTACAAGCTTTCTTCACAAAATGAATGCTCCTCATCAAAGGAATGCATACTCACAACCATAATTCGTGGATTTTTATAAATTGTGATTTCTTTAATTCCAGAGCGTCTGAGTGCAATCAATTTTTCTGGTGTGATCTTTTCATTTTTAGCTAAGATTAGATCACCTTGTTGAATTACGCTGCCTTGCTGGATAACGCCTTGCATTGTAGAAACAGGTGCTATAATTTTTTTATTATCATAATCAGAAATATCTAAACGCTTATCTTCTTCTGCAATAACAGCATCAACAGATTCAGGTAATTTTGTATATTGTGGAATTCTGAGTAGATTTTTTCCACTCAAATCCAGCTTATATGGGTTCACTGAACGATAAAGTTGCGATCCCCAGCAGTACAGGTTATCGATTAATATTGGTCGCTCTTTACTTGCAGCTTGAGTTGATTCTGAATTAATAGCCCAACCGGTGTAAGCAGATATGTTATGAATTGGATAGTCTTGTAAAGCATGAATATCAGTTGCATTTACTTGATTAAGTGCCATTTCTAAGTTTACAGTATCCTTTAGTTCCCCCAGAGGAAGCTGCATAAAAAGGCGATAATAAATCGTGGTCAGATCATATGGAAGATCTTCAGGTACGGGAAGTTTACGCATAAGTATAAATCCAAGAGGTAGCTCTGATTTGAGATACCTCTTTAAATGAGTCATTAATCAACTTTTAAAAAGAATTCATCTTGATCTAGCACTCTTTCCGCACTAAAAAAAGCACCTAAACGAGCACCTGCTCTCCGATTATCAGAGGCGTCAATCTTTTTCACGGAAGCATCTGCTCCACCTTCAACTGTTGCCGCAAATGGAAATTCATCACAATCGCAATCCGTTGCAACTTCATCAGAATCACCTGTAAAGAAGCATTTCGAACCCACAGTTGGACCATATTTTACCTTACAGTTTTTGACGGAAATGGCTCGATGTTCTTTGCGTTTTCCTGCATCTCTAAGACGATGTAAAGGTCTTGAATTTGTCGTTCTAAATAATGAGTTTGGTGCACTAGCAATAAACTCCCCCGGTTGTCCTGCTAAAAAGGCTTCTTTAATATGCTTTGCAGATTCATCTACATCAGGATCAGTAAGTTTAATTGTGGTCATAATCGCTGGTGCATTGGGATAGACACAGCCCTGTGTATTTAATTTGGCCTTCCCAATATCACATCTTACACTAGGATTATAAAGGCCTGGGTCCAAATAACCTGCATTATCAAAAGATTCTTTTACTTTTGCAACCTGAAAACTAACACTGGGAGATAAAAATAAAGGATTTGATGTTGCAAGAGATGCTTTTGAGGGTGTAAATGTGGTAATTGACTCTGCAGATAAACCATTAACTAAATTAATAGGATTACCATATACAGTTTTTACAGTACATTCATAACAATATAATTCCGGACGTACTTTTACAGATTCACCAGGCTTTCCAATAATTTGAGTACGTAATTTATATTTATAAGTCCAGGTTAATGCATTTTTTGGATTATCAGAATAAACATATGCAGTAACTTTTGCCGTACCGACATTTAGCCCTTGTGCATCAGTTAAAGCTATTTCTCGCTGTTCTGACATTAGACAATGTGACCCTCTACTTATAAAACTATCAAGATCTTTACCGACTGTTTTACAAATTGGTGATACATCTAAAGCACTCGCTGCGTAACTACTAGATGCTATAAAAAAAGCACCTATGGCCATTATATATTTAGTTATATTTAACATGAATTTTCCAATATTTTAGTAAAAAAATTTCAAATAATTTCCTTTAAATTATTTGAAATTAGAACAAATAATAAATAAAAAAATTATAAAGTAAATTTATTTGTTAAAAATTATTAGTTT
>NZ_LRPD01000069.1:0-575 GCF_001605865.1 Acinetobacter sp. NRRL B-65365
AGATAACATTATACCTAGAAAAATTACGCTAATTTTACATTACTTACACGTGGCAAAATAATTCTATGCAATGCCCCTTTAAAAAAAATTATCTGACCCTTATTAATAAATACATGTTCACAAGGAGATCTGTCATGAAAAACAGAGTTGTTAAAGCAAAAAACGTATTGGCTTTCCGTATTTGGTTAGAAAAATTGGGATATTCAGTTAAGAATCTGACAGATAACCGTGGTTTTACCTTTAGCTTTAAAAAAGAATATGGTTTGGTGACAGGCGATCTCTCTGGTAATGCTTTAGCAATGCAGTTGGGTGAAGAATTCGAAGATCATTTAAAAGCCTAATGACAAAATTTCCTAAACACGAGGATTCCAAAGGGATTTGGAATCCTTGATTTATACAGATAAGAATACTTCCAACTTTATCTCCCTTTTAATTCTTCATTTTCTAGCCATTTCCAATAAAATATTAGGGTCTGGTGACATTTCAACCATACATTGCGTTATTCGCTAAAACCACATCAACAAGGCATGAAAAGCAGGCAATCGCAGCTCCTTGCCAAGTTTCATAACGTAGTT
>NZ_LRPD01000070.1:0-22759 GCF_001605865.1 Acinetobacter sp. NRRL B-65365
AAAGTTGATATCTTCATAGGAAATAATATATAAATTTTTTTAATATAATTTCAACTCAAAGGAACGAATAGTTATGGATTCAGGATTGATCACCCTTTTCTTGCCAATCGCACTTGCCATTGTCATGGCGGGTATGGGCTTGGAACTCACCTTAAAAGATTTCGCCCGTGTCACCAAACACCCAAAAGCCGTTATCATTGCCCTGTTTTGCCAATTAGTTTTATTGGTCGGGATTGCATTCTTGATTTGTAAAATCCTTGCGCTACCGCCGTTACTTGCTGTGGGCCTCATGCTTTTAGCAGCTTCACCGGGTGGCTCGACTGCAAACTTGTTCAGTTATTTGTATAAAGGTGATATCGCCTTAAATATTAGTTTGACCGCACTCAATGCCTTGGTTGCTGCCCTGTTCTTACCGTTTATTGTCAATTTCGCCATTCTGCATTTTATGAATGAAGGACAACATGTAGGGCTACAATTTTCTAAAATTCTACAAGTATTTCTAATTATCTTGGTGCCTGTGGCAATCGGTATGCTGGTTCGTCATTTTGTCCCCCATTTAGCAGAAAAGTTAAATCGTCCTGTACGTATTTTTGCAATTGTTTTCTTACTCATCATTATTGCTGGGGCAATTTTTAATGAGCGGCATAATCTGGTTGAGTATCTGGGACAGATTGGCTTTGCTACCGCTTTATTCTGTGCAATCAGTTTGGCAGTTGGTTATTTTGTACCGCGTTTCTTTGGGATCAGTTCATATCAAGCCCGTGCCTGTGCATTTGAAATCGGGATTCATAACAGCACCCTTGCCATGACGATTGCGCTTACAATTATGGCCAGTACAACGATCGCAATGCCAGCCGCAGTTTATTCTATTTTTATGTATATCTTCGCTACAATCTTTGGCATTTTGATTACCCGCTTTGGACCGCCGGTGACTGAGAAATCTTAAATATTTGTTTTATCGTCAATAGCGTATGACTGATTTTCAGTGATACGCTATTTTTATAATTATACGACTTCTAGCTGTTGTTTAAGCGCTTGTGCTGACCAAGCCTGAGGAGAAGTTTCCGCCTGTTTAACAAGCTGAATCAATTTTGCATTGATAGGTGCTTCTAAATTGAGCTGTTCTGCTAAACGAACAACCTCTCCATTAATCCAGTCAATTTCAGTTGTTCGTCCTGCCATCAGATCATCTGCCATAGATGAACGAGCCAGTGGATCAATTGCTAACATTTTCTTACTCACCACATTAAAAATGAAATCTGGCAATCTCAATACCACAGGAACAATTTGTGCTGGCAAAGCCGTGAGCTGAGCAGGTTGAATATGCGCAATTTTCAGCAATCCCAACGCTTCCATTTGTACCATTGCCAAACATTGACGGTATGCCCGAATCGAAAGCTGTTGCTTTAACGGAAGCTGTGATAAGGCATTCACTGCGTTATTTAAATTCAGAATTAACTTCGCCCACTGTACTGCCTGCATATCAGGCTCCAGTTTCAGTTCCAGCCCTGCGGTTTTAAATGCGTTCATTAGCTCATGCAGCGCATCATTTTGCTTGATATATAACCCACCTTCTGTACCTTGATGAAACCCACCATTTCCCAAAGCCGCGACATTAAAAGGAACCATGCCTGCAAGAATGGTTTGGTTGGGCAGAATCTGTTTTAAAATCTCCGCATTTCTTAAACCATTTTGAAAACTGATAATCAATTTTTTGTTTCTTAAAACAGTTTTTAACTCATGAGCAACGTATTCAGTGGCTGCTGATTTAACACAAACAAAAATAATATCTGCTTGCGCTGCAACTTGTGGATCATCGCTCAATTGAAGCTGATTTGCTGCAATCGTGTGTTGATACCCACGATAATCCGAAACTGTCAGACCGTATTGTTGTAATTGCTGGTGAATTCTAGGGCGTACAATAAATTGAACATCGCATCCTATGGCTGCTAACCGCCCTCCCAGATAACAACCAATATTGCCTGCACCATAAATACATATTTTCATTCAACCTCCTGTTCAGTTTATATCCGTATGGGTTACTGTAACCCGAAGCCTGAAAAGAGATTGTCATTGAGTTGACAATTGATCAGCTAGAACAGGTCAAAAAATAAAAAAGCCCAACAATCGATGTCAGGCTTTCATTTTTATCTCAAGCAATTATCGTAGGTCTGGATCGGCCAATAATGTCGTTGCTGCCAATTTTCCTAAACTATTTGAAGCCAGCGGACTATCACCTGTCAGTAATTTTCGATCTTGATGTACCTGACCTGTAATTCCTTTATTCAAGATTTTAACGCCAAGTTTTTCCAGATTTTCACCGACCAACCACGGCAGTTGCCCTGGCATATAACCAATCTCAATATTCGCACCTTTATCTAGGGAATCAGGGAAAACACAAACCTGATAGTCTTTGAAAATATAGTCTTGTGGATTTTCATCTACAGCGGCAGCAAGTAATGATGCCGGCCCATGACACAAGGTAATCACATACTTATCATTTGCAACGGCCCACTTTAATAATGTTTTGACTTCGTTGCTGTGTGGAATTTTAGCCAGTACACCATGTCCACCCGGGATGAAAATACCAGCATAAGGTGAATCAGCGCTTAAGGCTTTCTCGAGCACATCAGCAAGTTTTAAAGGTGACTTGAGCTGTTTCTCATATTTTTTATAAGTGTCTAATACCACTTGTTCTTCGTTTGGCATCGCCCACATTTCCAGCTTGACTGGATTTCCTGAAAGCGTTGCAACGTCAAAGGCAAAGCCTGCACTATCCAGATGAAACATTGGCAATAACATTTCAACGGGATGATTTCCTGTAGAGAAGAATTTTTCATTCTGCATCAAGATATAACGTTCGTCTGTCGCGATCATTAGAATCTTTTTATCGCCCTGATAGGGTTGTGGATAGGTTGTACCATCATAGTCAGTTTTAGCGGAAGTATACTGACTCAATGAATAGGGTGATGGGAAGAATGCATTATCTTCTGCAAGATCAGGTGTTGGATTACGATCATCAAGATTTGTTGTCATTTCAAGTTTCCTCATTGCATCGTTTTATTTATATCCATACTGCTTGAGCAACCTGCCATACTCAAGTTTTGAGTACGAACAGGCATGGAATGAATATAATTAGGCAAATTAAGACTTAATTTCGAGTACGACTTTGCCAATATGCTGGCTGCTCTCTAAACATTGGTGCGCCTGAGCGACATCTGCAAAGGCGAAAGTTTTATAGATCATTGGCTTACATTGATCGGCTTCAATCAAAGGCCAGACAAATTGTTCAAGCTCTTGAGCAATCTTGGCTTTTTCCGCGTTGGTTCTTGCACGCATGGTTGAGCCTGTGACAACGGCACGTTTTAGCATCAACTCCTGTATATCAAAGCCATCAACTTTACGACCGCCCATAAAACCAATAATCACCAAACGTCCATCACGCTTTAATAATCTCAGGTTTTGGTTGAAATAGGCGGCTCCAATGATATCCAGAATTACATCCACGCCTTGACCATCGGTCAGTGCCAAAACTTCTTTCTCAAAATCCTGCGTTTTGTAGTTAATGACCTGTGACATTGGAGATAACTTTCCAACTTTGTCATCGTGGCCAACCGTAGAAAAATTTTTAATTCCCATAGCATGACACAAGCTAATTGCGGTTGAACCAATACCGCTGGCCCCACCATGAATCAGCACAGTTTCATCCTTCTTCAAATGACCAATCTGGAACAGATTCGCCCAAACAGTAAAATAAGTTTCAGGGATAGCAGCCGCTTCAACAAAACTTAAATTTTTTGGAACTTTCAGAGTTTGATTTGCGGGTACAGCACAATATTCAGCATACCCACCACCGTTGGTCAGTGCACAGACTTTATCGCCCACTTTAAACTGTGTCACTTGCGCGCCTACTTGTGCAACCACACCAGATACTTCTAGACCAGGAATAGGCGTGACGCCTTTTGGCATTGGATATAATCCTTGACGCTGTAAAATATCAGGTCGATTAATTCCTGTTGCGTAGACCTCAATAAGAACTTCATCAGCAGTAATTTCTGGGCGTGCTCCCTCAGCAACTTGTAAAACTTCAGGGCCGCCTGCTTGAGTAATTTCAATATATTTCATTTGTTCTACGCTCTTTTGATTCATCTGATCATGACTCCGTTTCAGTATTCGATTCAGCATGTTTGGGTGGAAAACCAAACTGCTTTTTAAATTCTCGGCTAAATTGAGAAGAGCTCTGATATCCAACAGCATAAGCCGCTTGAGCCACACTTTGGTCTGCGTTTTGCAACAATTGTTTTGCCTTATGCAACCGAACGATTTTCAAATATTGCAACGGTGAATGTTGTGTCACCTGTTTAAAGGCTTTATGAAATGCAGAGGTACTCATATTGGCTTGCTCTGCCAGCATTTCTACAGTGAGCTTTTCTGTAAAATGGTGCTGGATATACTCGCAGATTTTATAAATAGGTCTGAGATTGCCTTGTGCAACCAAACCTTTTAAGGCATCCGCACCAGCATGTTGAATCACGCGATAAAGCAATTCTCGTTTAATCTGATCGCCCAAAACCAGCACATCTTGTTCTGAGGTCAATGTCTGTAATAAACGATTCAGCACACTCGAAATGGTCTGATCATATTGAATCACACTCATTCCTGTGGTGAGTGGCTTAAACTGGTAGCTCTCGAAATAGGTTTTTGCAAGCAGCTCATTCACAGTGTCTGCTTCCAGTTTCATGCTAATCGCAATCATCGGTGCTTCCGCACTGGCAATGGTGTCACAATCAAATGGCATTGAAACCGAGACGATCAGGCATTCACCTTGTTGAAAAGAATAGGTTTCTGTGCCGATATAGCCGCGCTTTTGGCCTTGTAATACAAACACAAGGGTTGGTTCCTGTAATACAGCAATCGGTGGCGTATTATGGTCAACTCGCATGAGCACAATGCCGTCAATGGCTGTGGCAAAGAAACCCTCTTTCTGAACCAGTTTTAGAAATAAGTTGATGAGTTTTTGGTCATTCATCATGTGTCATCTGATGATTTGAAATATAATTTTTATTATTAAATAGCAAAGAGATAAAAGCTGTTAGTTTTATGCAGAATTAGGCATGGAAAAGAGAGTTTTGTGACTCTCAGTGGATGTATGATCGAATGTATCTCCTAACTTAACTGAACATTTCTACTTACTTTAGGAAAAAACAATTATTCACGAATGAGTAATTGGTTCGAATCAAAGAATTTTAACATTCTTTAATATATATTTTATTAACCAAAGGCAATATACCTAACCTTCCTTCAACTATATCGTTCCATGTATCATCCTCTTTGAGCTTATCCAGTATATAAAACTCAACTATTTTATTTCCAATCTTATATAGGTCTCTATACTTAATTTCTGTTTCTTTATTTGTAAAATCAACTCCACCAACTATTTCTCGTTCCTCATTATCTAATTTTATTGTGGTCACTTTATTAGCTTCCATGAAGGGGTTTTCTTCATTTAATCCTATTATAGTGCCACTAACAATATATGTTTCAATATTTCCATTCTCGATATTTCCCCACCATTCATCAGAGCCAAATAATCCATAATTACCTTTCAATCCTGCTGTACTACTTTCATCAAGAGTAGTCTCTTGTGCGCCATCAATCCAATCTTGATTCACCAATAAATACTCTTTAAGGTTATAAACTAACTTATAACCACTCTCAACTAACTTAGACTCTTTAATCATTGTGATTTCAACCTTATTTCTGGCTGTCTTGGGACAGGTCTCGAACCAATAATCCAACTACTATTAATATATGTCATAGCTACACCATTTTGACTACCTAAGCCTATATTGATTACCCCTGTTTATTATAAAAATATGGATTTCCCACACCTTCTAACTTAAACAAAGCATTTGTTTTTGTCCAATCTACTACTGTTGATGAAGATCGTAGACCAGGTAAATATTTAGTTGAACTTTGGTCTGTTACTCCCATTGTATATAAGCTTGTTAGGGTGAAATAAAAGTTTCATGTGAGACTTTCAATTTATGATTTGTTTGTAAGAATTGTGCTTCAGGTACCGATATTGTTCGATAAACCATTTCATAGTTTTTGGTTTCTTAGATATTGCTGAGTTAAAATATTAAAAAATGGTGCAGCAGCTGGCCTGTTAAATGTTTCATTCATCAAATAGCCGACAACAATCCCTACCAAAGTATTCAAAAATAAATTTATAAAAATCTACCGACTCTTATGGAAGGTTATTATTTAAAACCTAATAAAACTGACTCGAATCCAACATCTGTAAGGTAATCTTTTTCACTTCATCACGACTTTGCATGATATGCGCTTCAATCGCACTGATCGCTTGCTCTGTTTGTCTCTCAAAAATAAAACCTAAGATTTTTTGATGTTCCTGATAAGTCGCTTCCACCCGATAATCTTTAGAAAAGTCCAAACGGCGGATAATCCGAATCCGCTCACTTAAATCACGATGAATTCTTGCCATTTCATTATTGCCCGAAGCACGGATCAAGGCACAATGAAAATCTTCATCTTGTTGCGAAAGCTGTTTAATATCCTTTAAATACGCATCAGGCTCAACCAGCCAAAGCGCTTTTAAAAGTGACAACTCAACTGAGTTGTGATGATCAATCTGACAAAGTTTACGAATGCTATCTTTTTCCAACACAATACGCACATCGTAAAGTTCTTCATAATATCGAAAATTGAGCGGTCGAATCTGCCAACCGCTCCGAAAGCTCACATCAACATAGCCCTCTTGTTGCAAACGATATAAGGCATGTCGGATGGGGGTACGACTTACCGCATAAGCTTTAGCAACTTCAGACTCAGTGAAGCGTTCACCAGGCATCAATTTGAAATCGAAGATGTCATTCTTGATGCGTTGGTAAACCAGCTCAGATAGATTGTCTGAGCTTTTTGTTGTTATTTTTGGTTCTTTCATTCAACCCTATTCCATATATACCAATGGCTCACCACTGTGTACAGTTTGCCCCGCTCTGCAAATAATGGCTTTGACGATACCATCTTCCTCTGCATAAACAGGTAGCTCCATTTTCATTGCTTCAATAATAGCAATAGTTTCTCCTTTTTTGATCTCTTGCCCATGTTCAACAAAAATTTTCCAGATATTGCCTGTCATTGATGCATTTAAAGAAGAAAGATGGCTGTAATCGACCTGATTCGCTTGTTCCACATGCTGTTCAGGTTGTGCAGCAAACTCTTCTTTCCAGCGACTCACTTCAGTGCTAAAGGCCTGTTGCTGTTTCTCTTTAAACGCGGCGATACTTTCCGCTTCATTCTCCAAGAACTGTACATATTCTGCATAGTCAAACTCGGTTTCTTCAATTTGGATCTGAGCGCGGCCATTTTCAAAATCTGCACGCCATTCATTGAGTTCAGCTTCTGTCACAGGGAAATATTTAATCTGGTCAAAGAATTGCAAGAACCATTGTTTATCACCAAATTGCTTGTTCTTTTTAAACTTGTTCCAGATCGGCAGCGTCCGCCCAATCAACTGATAACCACCTGGTGAGTCCATGCCATAAATACACATGTACATACCACCAATCCCTACCGTGCCTTCCGCAGTAAAGGTACGTGCTGGATTGTACTTAGAGCTGAGCAAACGATGGCGTGGATCAATCGGCACAGCACACGGTGCTGTCAGATAAACATCACCCAAACCCAGTACCAAATAATTGGCATCGAAAATAATGTCTTTCACTTTATCTCGATGTGCAAGCCCATTAATTCGTTGGATGAAATCGACGTTATTTGGTAACCATGGCGCTTTAGCACACACACTTTCCTGATAGCGCTCCACAGCACCTAAAGTCGCACTGTCTTCAAACGCCATTGGTAAATGCACGATACGCGATGGAATTTTAAGTTGGCTTAAATCGCCCATTTCATCTTCAAGTTTAAGCAATTTCGTAATCAGCTCAGCTTGAGAAATCACCAGACCATCGTATTTAATTTGTAGTGAACGTACCCCTGGGGATAGCTCCAAAACACCCACAATATTGGCACTGTGAATCATTTTAATCAGTTGATGCACACGTAAACGTAGTGCCAAGTCTAAAACGTTTTCACCGTACTCTAATAAGATATAGCTATCACCTGCTTGGCGATACAGGGTTTTTGGCGATAATTCAGTTTGTTCACGTTGTGCCAGAATGGTGGTTAATACATCTTGAGTTGGCTCAATCGTTTCTACCACTTTGGCAGCGGCGGCAAAGTTTTGGATATTTTCAATTTGTTTGCGTTCTAACTCATTGGCCTGTTCGACTGTAATTGGATAAAAATGGATTTTGTCATCGGCTTTGAGTTGGCCTACTTTCCAGAGCTCTGCTTTGGCAATGGTCACGGGGCAAACGAAGCCACCAAGACTTGGGCCATCTTTTGCCAAAATCACAGGGAAATCACCCGTAAAGTTGATCGCGCCAATCGCATATTCACAGTCATGCACATTGGACGGATGCAAACCAGCTTCACCGCCATTTTCACGCGCCCAGCTTGGTGTAGGCCCTGAAAGTCTTACGCCTAAGCGGTTTGAGTTAAAGTGAACGGTCCATTCAGAAGCAAAAAATTCTTCTACATATTCAGGTTTAAAGAAATCAGGTGCACCATGTGGACCATACAGCACCGCGATTTCCCATTCATTGCTATATTCAGGGATTAAATCTGTCGATAAGGCTTGTGGCGTGTCGGTTGCCAATGGCAATTCAGCATTTGCCAAGCTTGAATCAACCATTTTGATCATATCGCCAACACGCAAAGTACGTCCTGCATGACCACCAAAATTACCTAGTGCAAAGGTTGAACGACTACCCAAATATAAAGGGACATCCAGTCCATCACGCACAGCCAAATAAGTACGGCAGCCTGAAGCCACTTGCCCTATTTTTAAGGTTTGACCTGCTTTAACTTGAACTGGTTGCCAAAAGCTAATCTCTTGATTATCTAACACAGCAGTACAACTTGCACCAGTCAGTGCAATCGTGGTATCTGCATGAAACTTTAATGTTGGCCCCACCAAGGTAAACTCAAAACCTGCCGCTTTAACATCATTGCCGACAATACGGTTGGCAAGTTGGAACGCATAATCATCCATTGGGCCAGATGGCGGTACACCAATATCCCAATAGCCTGTACGCCCCGGATAGTCCTGAATTGAACTAAGTGTGCCAGCTTGAATCACTTCAATGACTTTTGGTGAATAGTTAAAATCATCCAGCATACGCGTCCAGATTTGCATAGATTCGAAACGCTGGTCTGAAACGATTGCGCGTGCATAATCCAGATTGGTACTGATTCCATTTAAACGGGTTTCAGCCAAAACTACTTTTAATTTTTCAATTGCTGTAGCTCGATCTTCGGCATGGACAATAATTTTGGCAATCATCGGATCGAAATATTGAGAAATTTCAGTCCCTGTTTTGACCCAAGTATCGACACGAATACCTTCTGGAAAAGACACTTCTGTGAGTACACCCGGGCTTGGCTGGAAATTTTTCACAGGATCTTCGGCATAGACACGGACTTCAATTGCTGCACCTTTAGGTTGAATATTGCTGAGATAATTCCAGTCCAAGGCATCACCTGCCGCGACTTTGAGCATGCATTCAATCAAGTCGAGTCCAGTGACCATTTCAGTAACAGGATGCTCTACCTGTAAACGGGTATTTACTTCAAGGAAGTAAAATTCATCCCGTTGAGCATCGTAAATAAACTCAACCGTGCCTGCGCTGCGATAATTGACAGAACGACCCAGTTCAACCGCTGCTTGATGCAACTTTTGACGGGTAGCTTCAGGTAAATTGGCCGCTGGCGTTTCTTCTACCACTTTCTGGTTACGACGTTGCAATGAACAATCGCGCTCACCAAATGACACTACTTGGCCTTTGCCATCACCAAAAATTTGTACTTCGACATGACGTGCTTTATCAATAAAACATTCGATAAAGACTCCCGCATCTTTAAAAAACTGTTCACCTAAACGTTTTACGCTTTCATAAGCTTCGGTTAATGCTTGTGGGGTGTCACAACGGGTTAAGCCAATTCCGCCGCCACCCGCAGTACTTTTTAACATGATTGGATAGCCAATCCGTTCAGCAGCCGTCAATGCTTCTTCCAAGCTATCGAGCAATCCTGTACCCGGTGTCATTGGAACATTCGCCGCTGCTGCCAATTCACGTGCGCGATGCTTTAAACCAAACTCCAGAATCTGCTCTGCGGTTGGGCCCATAAATGCAATATTGTTTTCTTCACAAGCACGGGAAAAATCGGCACTTTCAGACAGAAAACCATAACCGGGAAAAATTGCTTCTGCCCCAGTTTTTTTGGCTGCTTGAATCAATTTATCAATACTGAGATAAGTATCGGCAGGTTTTAGACCTTCTAACGAAATTGCAATATCTGCATCTTGTACATGTTGTGCATAACGATCGCTATCGGAATACACAGCCACACTGGTAATGCCTAATTTTTTTAATGTTCGAATTGCTCGGACAGCAATTTCACCACGGTTTGCAATAAGTACAGTTTTAAACATGATGATTTCCCCCAATTAATTCGCTGTGTTTGCCGCTTGACTGTTACGATGGTGGATATAGGCTCTCCATCCACCAAAATGGCTAATATTCTCTGCATCGCCTAAACCATAGGGTTCACAAATAAAACCTTTGACCCAACGACCATCCTCCAGCTCGACATTGCCCATCCCTAATGGGGGTGGAATTTCTGCGACAAACTCACCAAATCGTGCCGTTGGTACATCCCAAAGTTCGACGATGATGCTTTTTCCATTGGATTGACGTGCTAGTCCTGGTTTTGGTGGAACGGTGCCATTCAAGGCATAAAGTGCGTAGTCTGGAGAAGTTTTGGTGGTTTCGACATGTACTGCATCACGAGTGGTCAGTTGGAAATTGAGTGGCATGCCTGTCAGATGTGCGCCCACCACAGCAACACGGATATGATGAGGAGAAACTGAAGTCGGTGCGTTTGAAGCTAAGACCTTATCTAAGGCTCCCAGTTTCAGCGCTAAATAGTTCTGCCAAGCCTTACCAAAGTGAATTAGAGCCGCATCGTGCCATGCAGGGGCAATTAAGCTAATACCGAAAGGTAAGCTGTCTGCTCTAAAGCCTGCGGGTAATGCCAGTGCACTTAAATCTGCGAGATTGGTAAAGTTGGTATAAATGCCAAAGTGAGCGTTGTATTCAATTGGATGTTGTTGAAGCTGCTCAATGGTATAAATCGTTGGTGCAGTTGGGACAATCAATGCATCAAATTCAGCCAGACTGTCTTGAATTTTTCGGGCCAGATCCATTCTTAAATATTCGGCATTGTAGGCATCTACCGCAGAGTATTTTTCACCTTGTTGAACGATTTCCAAAACCGTTGGATCAAAATCGTCAGCATTGTTTTTTAGTAGATCCGCAACCGCCGCCGTGCGCTCGGCAACCCAAGAGCCTTGATATAACTGTGCTGCAAGTTGCTCAAAAGCAGAAAAATCAATCGCTGTAATTTCTGCATTTAAACTTTCAAGTAATTGAATGGTTTGCTGGAAGGCTTTTTCTGCCTGCTCATCACCAAAGAAATTTAATTGTTTTGGAATCGCAAATTTCAATTTACTCGAGAATCGAGCAGGTACATTTTTAGGATGTGGACGAGAGTAACTATCTAAAGCATCATACGCTTCGGCTTGATGGGCAACCAACTCTGCATCTGCAACGGTTAATGCAAAAATTGAAATGCAATCAATGCTTTTGACTGCCGGTAATAGTCCTCGATTTGAGAAGCGCCCTTTGGTTGGTTTTAAGCCCACAATATTATTGAATGCCGCTGGTACACGACCCGATCCAGCTGTATCGGTGCCCAATGAAAATGGAACCAAACCCCTTGCTACTACACTGGCAGAACCTGAACTTGAACCACCACTGACATATTCAGGTTTAAAGCTATTCGGTACTGCCCCAAAGGGTGAACGTGTCCCGACCAAACCTGTTGCAAACTGATCAAGGTTGGTTTTACCAATAACAATGGCACCCGCTTGTTTAAGCAAACGGACAGTTTCAGCATCTTGTGTCGCGATCGTATGTAATGCTTTACATGCTGCGGTGGTAACAAAACCTGCAACATCTATATTGTCTTTAACAGCAAACGGAACACCGTATAAAGGAAATTGCTTTTTGAGGTCTTCTGCATCTTGCGCTAATTGCGTTAAAGACTGAATCTGTTGTTCGAGTACATCTGGACTCACAATCGAAATCCAAGCCACATCATTAGGATCAAGTGCTTTGACTAATTCTTTTAAAATATCGAGTTGAATTTCATTGTTGAAATACGCCGTTTGCCATTCAGAAATTGTCCAGCCTAAAGTTTTTAGTTCATGCATCTTATGAATCCTATCTTGTATACAAGTTTGAATAGATAAATGCAGAAACTGTGCCAATATATTTTTAATATAAAAATTAATCACTTATGGTGTTTAATAAAATACAAGCTTATGAGAATGGTGCAGTTATAGTGCTGAAAAAATTTTGTTCGAGCTGATGTGCGCTATAAATCAGCAGATCTTTAGTGTGGAATAAAAGATTTGAATAAAAATGAGAAAATTCGATTTAAGTTATTTGTTTTTATGGTGTTATTTGTTTTCTTTCAAATATTTAGTGATATCTTCAAATTCTGCAGCAACGGACTGAATCGCCTGTTGTTCCATGCCTCTAAATTTTTTTAATATGACTTGCCCCAATTCGGTTACGATTGCACCACCACCATGCGTTCCCCCTGTTTGAGTTTCGACAAGATGAGATTGAAAGCATTGATTCATGGTATCGACCAGTTGCCATGCACGACGATAACTCATGTCCATAGATTTAGCCGCTTGTGAAATTGAACCTGTTCGCTGGATGGCTTCGAGTAATTCAGCTTTGCCAGGGCCAAAGGCAATCTGTTCATCAGACAAGATGCGAAGGTGCATTTTTAAACGGGGTTTTGACATTTCGAGTTACCAAGATTTGATGGTGTATTTCACACCATCAAATCCCATTATTTAAATTTAGAAATGAATCACAGTACGAATCGACTTACCTTCATGCATCAAGTCAAAGGCTTCATTAATGTCTTCAAGTGGCATAGTATGCGTTACAAAAGGTTCAAGCTGAATCTCGCCTTTCATTGCATCTTCAACCATTTTAGGAAGTTGTGAACGACCTTTTATACCACCAAAAGCAGTACCCATCCATTTACGGCCTGTCACCAACTGGAATGGACGGGTTGAGATTTCCTGACCTGCACCGGCAACGCCAATAATCACCGACTGTCCCCAACCACGATGTGCACATTCAAGTGCAGAACGCATAACATTAGTATTGCCGATACATTCAAAAGAATGATCAACCCCCCAACCTGTCATTTCCACAATGACTTGCTGAATAGGCTGATCATACTCTTTTGGATTAAGGAAATCTGTTGCGCCAAACTGTTTTGCCAGTTCAAATTTATCTGGATTGGTATCTACTACAATAATACGTCCAGCTTTGGCCTGACGTGCACCTTGTACTACAGCAAGACCAATACCGCCTAAACCAAACACAGCAACGCTATCGCCTTCCTGCACTTTAGCAGTGTTATGAACGGCGCCAATACCTGTAGTCACGCCACAACCGAGTAAACACACTTGTTCATGGTTGGCTTCTGGATTGATTTTTGCCAAAGACACTTCAGCGACTACCGTATATTCACTAAAGGTTGAACAGCCCATGTAGTGGTAGATTGGTTGACCGTTATAAGAAAAACGAGTGGTACCATCTGGCATAACCCCTTTACCTTGAGTTGCACGCACCGCAACACAGAGATTGGTTTTTCCAGATTTACAGAATAAGCATTCTTTACATTCAGCCGTATACAATGGGATCACGTGATCGCCTACTGCGACGCTGGTCACACCTTCACCTACTTGTACCACAACCCCTGCGCCTTCATGGCCTAAAACAGCAGGAAATACACCTTCAGGATCATCACCTGATAAAGTGAAGGCATCTGTATGGCACACCCCAGTATGCGTGATTTTAATGAGAACCTCACCTGCTCTTGGTGGCTCAACATCAAGCTCTACGATTTGTAATGGTTCACCTGCGGCAAATGCAACGGCTGCACGAGATTTAATCACAATGACACTCCTGAATTTTACTTTAAATAAGATTTAAAAATTTTACTGACTTGAATAAGCTCTTGACTGCGTTGCAACTCAGAAGATTCACCGACAACTAAAGTATCTTTTAAATGAATTTCGAGTAGTTCAGTCATCAAACCATTTAATGCGCCGCGAACTGCACAAATTTGCTGCAAGATATCAGCGCATTCTGTGTCATTCTCCAAAGCACGTTCAACACTCTGGACTTGACCTTGAATTCGCCTTACACGCGTGAGAATCTTTTTTTTATCCTCTAATTGTTTAGGCATAATGTAGACCACATTAAATCTAAAAATATACTATACACCAGTATAGTAAATTAACTCAATATCTATTGATCCACAGATGATAATGTTGCATTGATTCAAACTTATTTATATATGAAAAAAGATAGTGAAAGTGGTAACCAGTTGATTCTGCTTACAATTACATTTAACCATTGGAAAGAAAAACCATTTAGATATATAAGAAAATCAAACACCTATACATTACTCTTGGATTCACGCTTGACCAATAAAATGATAAACAATTCATACCATTTTAAGATAACGACACTTGTTATTATATTAGGAATTGGTGGTTGTTCTTTACCACCGAATGAAAATCATGATCGGAGTAATTCCTTGCAAACTAAAACAAAGTGGATGAATGACCCACAGGCCGATCTTAATATTGAAAACGGTTTAACGGCTTTTTTAGCTTTGGATGATGCTTTTCTAAGCATTGCCTCACGTATTCATTTAATCAGAAATGCCAAGCATCAGCTTGATTTACAATACTATATCTGGAATGACGATGCCATTGGCAATCTGATGCTTCATGAACTGCTGAATGCTGCTGATCGTGGTGTAAAAGTCCGCCTGCTGATTGATGACCAAAATGGAATAAAGCTGGATAAGACTTTAAAAGCCCTTGCCCAGCATCCAAATTTTGAAATCCGTATTTTCAATCCTTATAAATTTAGACACCTCCGTTTTATTGATTATATCTTCCGCTTAAAACAGATTAACCATCGCATGCACAATAAGCTTACACTGGCGGATCATTCTATTGCTGTTACAGGTGGAAGAAATATCAGTAGTGAATATTTTGATGCTGGTGATCAGTTTCAGTTCAGCGACATGGATATTTTATTTTACGGTAAAGCGGTAGAGCGAGCGGAAGATGTATTTGATGAGTTCTGGAATCATCCACTGAGCTACTCCACAGAACAATTGTTAGGACAAGGCACTGCTCAGCAACTTGAGAACCTAAGAATCTCATATAAAACGCTGGATCAGGTCAACACACCAACCGAAGATAAATTAGAAGCCGCACAAGATTATTTAAAATTACGTTTAGAAAATTATCCAATCCAGTGGGCCAAAGCGCATTTTGTGGCTGATCATCCAGATAAAGCACGCGGACAGGCACAACAACAGCAACTTCTCTATTCCCAAATCCTCAATATTATGGGCAAACCAGAACAACACATGGAACTGGTATCTGCCTATTTTGTTCCGACTGAACGTGGTACGGCCTATCTCAATCAACTTTCTAAAGACGGTATCAAAGTACGCGTACTGACCAATAGTCTGGTTGCAAATGATGTGGCCGTAGTTCATTCTTTCTATAGCCAGTATCGTAAGCCACTTTTACAAAATGGTGTGCAGCTTTATGAGTTTAAGCCCAACATCGAGCGTAAAAAGCGGACTTGGTATGAAATTGCGACAGGGAGTGTCATTCCCGTCAAAGGTAAAAATCGCTCCAGCTTACACGCCAAGTTTTTTGATGTTGATGGAAAAGTTTTTATTGGTTCATTTAACTTTGACCCACGCTCTGCTCATCTAAATACTGAAGTGGGTTTGGTGGTGGAATCTGATCATTTACAAGACCAGATTACCGCAATGCTGGACCAGCATTTATTACAAGTGGCTTATCAACTTAAATTAGATGAACATGGCAATATTGTCTGGTATGAGCATAAGGACAATGGTGAAGTTATTCAGCATCATCATGATCCTGAAAGCACCAAATTCCAACGCTTTACCATGAATGTGGTATCTTATTTCCCTGTAGAGTGGATGATGTAAACCTTATCCAGGTTTATTGATTATCTTAACTGGGTGACATTTCAAATAAACACAAACCTGCTATTTCCAAAGGCATTTTGATAACATCAAAAGATGCCTTTTTTAAAGCATCAATATGCTCTTGTTTACTCATAAAAAGTTGATCATTTTGCATCGCATCAGGCGCACAAATATGATCACAAACCAGATAATGGCCTTCAGATTTTAATAAGGTCTTCACGATTTTATGAAAATCGGTTGCATATTTCTTATGTCGAAGCTCATGTAAAGCTTGATGAATAATGATGAGGTCAAATTTTTGAGTCAGGCTATCTTGCCAGTTCGGCTCTTTAAAATCTCCGATAATGTAGGTTGCTCGTGCTGTTTCAGTGGGATTTAATTTCTCTTGTGCAAGCGTGTGCATCACTTCAGAAAAATCAAAAGCGTGATATTTAATACCATCAAGTTGCGATAACAAATGTTGAGCTAAAAAACCAGGCCCAGACCCCAGTTCTAATACATGGCAATTATTACCGATGTGAGCTTTTATAAAGTCTACATAATACTGAAAGAAGTCCAGTCTCCATGGACGTTTTGCATTTGCTGTTTGTTGCCATTCAAGCGCATCTGTATAAAGCCTTAAATCAATAGGACTAGGGACATCATCACTCATAGCTTCCCTCCTCTTTTTTAATTACACTAATCCAATTTGCTGAAAAAATTGTTGATAGACTTCTGCTTTCTTTTCTAATGCTAAAGGATAGGCGCGTGACGAAGAAGGTAAACGATATAAATTCAGCTCCCGATCAAGATGTTTAACCTGTACAGATTGCCCTATCATTGGTTTTATTGGCTGATCTGGAAAATGCTGCATCAGCGTATCTGTCGCTTTATCGCCTGTAGTCATAATGGTATGGCACAGTGGAATTTGTTCCAGTAATTTGGATAAATCTGTAGGCGTAACAATTTCTAAAAATTTATCAGATGCATTACCTTGTAATCGTTTCACTTGATAGGCCGTGTCAAAGATTCCTACACCAATTTGAGTTAAGAACTCACGGATCAGTTGTTCTTTAAAGTTTTTATTGGTTAAATCTAAAAAATGATTTTTATCATTAAAGAAAATAAGGCCAAATATTCTCCACATGTCGTTTTGATAATTTGGATAGTAAAAATCCATCTTCCAACGGCTTTTTGGCGGTGGAAAACTTCCCAACATCAATAGCTTAGCATTAGAAGGTAAAAATGGTTGTAATGGATGTGTTTCTATTTCTATATCAGTCATTTATATCAATAGCCAAATTTTAAATTGAGTAAATCATTTTGTTTATTTTATAGAATTTTCCAGTTTTTTGCTCGGTTCTTTTGTTGGTGAAAATTTCGCCTTAACAAAATTTTAGCAAAATTTTAGCAAAATTTTAACAATATCTTTTGTTGGAATGAGATTCGAGTTTGCCGATCTGACAGAAGTAGATTGAATGAAAAGTTGCTTTCAAGATATAGAAAAACCGCTTTAAAAAGCGGTTTTTCTAGGAATGAATTTAGGGCTCGCCCTTTTAGAAATGATTTAATACGTGACAGTAACAACCACGCTATCTGAGTAGTTTCCTGGAGTACTTGAAATAGTTGTGCCTTGCGGAATTTTTCCATAAACGGGTGTACTTTGAGCGCTACCCGTACCAGTTTTAGAAACTCCGCCTGCTCCTCCAACATTGGTTAATCCTCCTGTAGCATCCCATACCGTACTATAGTTAGAGTCTTTATAGAGCTGATAAGGAATAAATTCATTATTACCGTTCGTCATGCGCCTGAATCCACCAGTTATACGGTTATTACCATCTCCTAAATAAATACTGTACGGCGTTCCAAAATTACAAGTCGTATTCACAGCTCCTTGAGTTGTGTAGTCTCTTTTTGTAGTTCGAATATCGTTAATATTGCCAAAATCAACATTTGAAGTTGAGTTTAATTGGCACATACTTGGGACCACAAAGTTAGCTGTGAGTAGTGTATCGCCTGAATCCCAGCCACCAATCAAGTCACCACAAATTAGGCCCAAAGCATCCATATCCCAATATAACCGAACCGTAGCAGTATATGTCCCTGGCGGATATGCGATAAGCGATCCTGTTCGGGCAGGTACTTTCACATTCACTGAGTAATTAATAATATTGTTGGAAGCGACAGTTCTAACTGGGCCATACCAGACATTAGATGTTTGATTTGTTGTAGTAGAACCTGCTCCCCCTACTGTTCCTGCTACGGTATAAGGGAGTGAAACATTATTATGGCTATTCGTTGTTCCTGTAAAAACGGTTTTCATACACATATAAGCAGAAACTTGAGGAATTCCTAAGGTTGTGCAAGTAATGGTTCCTGAAAGGTTTACAGTTGCATCACTATTAATATTTGCAGCGGTATAAGTAAAAGTATTATTGGTGGTTCCACTTACAGTACAAGCAGCATGTGCTGGGCTAAAAAATGCGTAAACAAGATAAAATAAGAAAATACCAATTAAATATTTAAAAAAAATGGAGAATTTCTTGTAGTTCTCTATTTGAGTCTTATCAAAAATATTTATCGACATACATAAGGTCCCAATTTCTTAGTTGAGTACTGATTACTGTTGTAAGTGAAGTCAACTTGGCACGAACCATGATCCAGAAGATCAACTTCAAGTTTGTTTTGTTGTAATAAGTTTTGAATAAATACTTCACCGTCATAACCTACCATACCCTCTTGCTGCCCATTGATTCGAACCGTATAACCTGGCAATAAAGGTGAGTTGTTTTGATCAATAAGTTTCACCAAACCGGAAATAACTTGATGAGCGCCAAAGTCAACTAAGGTTCCTTGACGATAGCCGACCACAGTTTTTTGTTCTGTCGCTTTAACATTCCAATTCAAAGGAAGATAGGATGGATCTAAATAAATATGGTTTTCTTGATAAGGCATTAGGCTAGGAATCAGAAATCTTCCAGCATTATCAGTAAAACCTAAATTAACCCCACCATTTAATATCTGGCTGCGCGGTCCAGCATTGGTTACAACTGCGTAACCCTCTCCAATTTCGTTGGCTGCAAAGATGCGTCCCGCTGCTGCAACCAGTGAACCTGTCGCTGAAAATGCCACCTGATCATTATCTCCAAATCGGTTATAGCGTCCTGTCAGGTAGGCTGCACGGGCTCGGTAAGAAGCATAGAGCGAAGCGTTATTTTCTTTCGCATCCTGATCTCGTTCAACATAGCCGCCCCATCCAAATGAACCGATTTTCGGTTCTGATAATCCAAATATTTCTTGACGGTAACTCAACCTGCCACTATCACTTGACACACTTGTAATCGCATTAAGTTTGCTAGACGGTGTATATCGCAGGGCAAAGTAAATGCCATAGTCTTTATTATTTTCATAATCCTTATAAGCGGAGGTATAAAATCCCCAATTCTTGTTAATACTCCCGCTTATGTTAGCAGACAGTAATTTGTAGGAGTTTTCGCTATATTTAATCTGGTTATACCCCAGATAAGCCCCATATCCTGCATAAAAATTATAGTTAATTCCTGCCCTGAAAATTTCATCCGCTAATGCGCTATAGCTTAGATAGTTTTGTGTCTCGGCATTGATGTTGTTATCTTTTAAATATCTGACTTGAGAGACACGGGCTAGGTCAAAATAGTTATCAAATACTTTGCGGTAACTGGTATTAAATGAAATATTCTTACTGATACGCCCTTCTAAACCCAACAAGGCAGAATAGCCGTTTTCATCTTTATACTGGCTCGCTGCAATATCTGCATTAATCACTCCAACGCCAAAAACATTCTTGGCAAATCCTGTACCGAAATTCGATAGTCCATCTGTTGAAGCTTCCGCCCCACCGCTTAAAGTAAGTGAGTTACTGAAGCCATATCGAATGGCACCAGAAGCAAAAGTGGCATCATCATAATCGTTTGAGTACAGCCCATAGTTATAACGTGGAATTCCCACGTCTACTGAAAACTCATTAATGCCTTTTGCTAAAATCTTGGAGGAAAAATAATAAGGCTTTTTGGTAATACTCTGTTGCCCAGTTGCATCAGTTGTCACCAGCGTGACTTCATTTCCTGAAATAAAAGGAAGCTGTTTGATATCAAATGGCCCTGATGGAACCAGCCCTGAATAAATCTTTTGCTGGTTGACGTATAAATCAAGAGTCGAAGGTAAGGCAGCCGAGCCAGAAAATTGCGGGAGTGCCGAGGTGACAATATCACCACGTTGGGTATAGGCACTCGACCATTGGAAACCAGCAAGACGTACACTACTGCCCCAATCGGGACTATTGGAAATAAAATCGCCTAAAGTATATAACCTGATTTTTTCGGGATCGACATATTGCCACTTACTTTCCAATCTCACCCATTTTTCATGGTTATAACTATTCTCATTACTTCCATTATATAAAACACCTGACGAAAAGTTGCCGAGGGCACTGTTAAAAATCCCCTCAGCCGAACCTGAAAAAGTATTTTCATCGTTGATTATGCTGTTATACACGCTATAGTTGAGAATAACTGCGTTTAAAGGCTTCATCTTTAATAAATGCGGGCTCGTGATCTGCTGGCCACTTAAGTCGACTGCATAGCCCGTTAACATGCTTGGTGGAATATTTAAATTTAGAGCCTGCTCTTTCTCCAGATATTTAAACTGGATGCCCTTTAGATCGTTAATACATACCCAATCGGTGTCAGGGTGCTGCCCATTCATTTTCAGCCTTAAAGCTTTTAAGTCACGGGCACGGATATATAACTTGCCATCTTTAGATTGTTTGACAGCAATCAAGTCTTCAGAAGCATTTGCATTAATAGAAATATTTAAAAAAAGCTGAGTAAAGTTAAGATCTTGTTCCTTTCCACTCCTCTTCGCTTGCACATATGTATTGTTGCTATTTATAGCATCAGGGACACGAGGAGTCGTTGTGTTGGTATGATCTTGAAGTTGCTCAGCAACAGAATATGCAGGAAAATATGCAACACATAAGACACCTATAATGTATTTCATATAAGCCTCTTAAAGTGTTGTTTTCTTACCATTAACTGTCAGAGATACACTGTATTTATGATTTGGCTGATATGTAAAATTATTAATCGCGTAACTTCGACTCTGCTGCCCAAGAATATAACCATTCACGGTATTTACTCTAATCGGATAACTTTTTCCTGCTGTCGTATCAACAAGCGTTAAATTATTCAACAACGCATGTCGGTTTCCAATATTACTAATATTTAAAGAAGCATCCTTCTGATTGGAATCAATTTTCCAATTCAGTTTAGTAATCGCATCTTTATCTACTACAAAAACAGGTAATGATGAGCGAAGTAATACATTTATTCCTTGAGCTGCTTTACGGCTATCAACTGGTTTTGGTAACTCATCAATAATAATACGATAAGTTTTTTCACCAGAAATCGCTGTAGGATTAATTCTGACTACACGTAAGTTATAAGAATCATTAGGCTTTAATTTTAAAAATGGCGGGCTTATCGCGATCTCATCTGTAGGAACCAATTGATCTTGTCCATCTTTCTGCGTCCATTCAAACACACGAATTTGCAAATCCGTACTTTCACTGGACTGGTTAAATAAACTAATCGAAGAAGCACTCTGGTTATTCAATAATTCTACATTCACAGGTGAAATTCGAATTGTAGCTGCACTCAAAGCACTCGAAAAAGATAAGAATAAACTCGTAATAATAAAAATGTTTTTTTTCATGACTTGCTCAATTAAATCTTTTAAAGCATTAGCCCTAAAAAGGGCTAATAGTATTTCTTATATATAAATCAATAAGTTACAGTTACTGTCACTGTATCTAAATAACTTCCAGCACTTGGTAAAGTCGTTCCCGCTGGAATACGGCCATAGACGTTAACTGTTTGAACGTTACCTGTTCCTGTTCCACTGTATGCAGTTGTTGCAATACCAATTGCTGTTGCACGTCCTGTGTCCGAGAAAAGGTTATAAGGAATATATTCTGTCGTGGTTGCACCACCAATCATACGACGTTGAGTAGATAAAACATTCTGACCACCATCAAATGACAAAGTCCAAGGTACGGTGTTGTTACAAAGTACTCTGATTGGAGTTCCACCTGTGGTTGTAGTATCTGCGTCTACATTACTTGCAAGTGAACTTAATGTCCCAAAGTCTAAGACCGCATTCGAAGTCGTACCTGTGGCAGAGGTATTTAGAACACAGCTATTTGTTACTGTCGCTCTCACAGTCAATGTACCAGTTGCTGTAGCGGCATTTGCTGTATTAAGCGAAAATAATCCTATAGCAATTGCCGATAAATAATAAAAAGTCTTTTTCATGGCTTAAACCTTTTTACATTAAATTGTTGGAATTAATAGATGTAAAAAAATTAACCCTTAAACATTACAATCACTTTTAATTTGACTGCTCTTTTAGAGCTTATATTTTTACACTATTTTTTTCATACTACATAAAT
>NZ_LRPD01000071.1:0-861 GCF_001605865.1 Acinetobacter sp. NRRL B-65365
TCAGTATATTCCATCTTATCTAATATTTTTTTGTCACTCATTTTTAGCTTATATTGCTCATAAATATTGATACTATTTTTCGTTAAAAATTCAATATACTCACCACCATTTTCATTGCGATGGAACTCAGCAAAAAATAAAGTTATATAAAAATCTTGTTTTTGAGTTTCATTCAAACCTTCTAGTAACACATCTACATGATTATAGAACTCAGTATAAGTTAGGTTTCCACAAAAAGTTTTATTCTCTATACGATTGATCGCCTGCTGTACCTTTAGATCATGGCTTAGTTCAACCACTCTCTTATTAAAATTATGGATACATGATTTTTGCTCAAGTAAAGAACAACTCAAAAGAGGTACTACTATTAAAGAAATGAGTAATTTCTTAAAGTGATTTGTCATTTTCTTCCTCAACCATAAATATTTTATATAAATTTCAAAACTTATAATTATTTCTCATCATTTAATCCTTGTAGTTTACTTTTTGCTTCAACATTCCCTAGCAAACTAGATTTCCTTAACCAATTTTTAGCTTCAGCCAAATCTTCGACCTTGTTGTTATTTAATAAAATTAAAGCCAGCTGCAATTGTGCATTTTCATGATTTTGATTTGCCGCCAATCTGTAATAATATTCTGATTTACTTAGATTTTTATCACCGCCTAGGCCCCTTAAATAAATAATACCTAAAGCATTTTGCGCAGAAGCATCACCTTATTCAGAAGCCATTTCAAGCCACCGCTTAGCTTGATCATAATCTTTTGGGTAACCTTCATCACCATTTAAAAAATTCATTGCAACATTATATTGTGCATCAACATTACCAGTTTCTGCTAATTTAAATTCATGAGTATTTTCGT
>NZ_LRPD01000072.1:0-1307 GCF_001605865.1 Acinetobacter sp. NRRL B-65365
AAGTCAATTTAAAGTTCCAAGCAAAACCGAGCTACCTGATCTACCAAGTTTTACCGGTGGTCTGGTGGGTTATTTGGGTTATGACGCTGTTCGTTATATTGAGCCAAAACTGAAGAATGTACCTGCTGCTGATCCAGTGACCTTACCTGATCTATGGTTGATGCTGTCTCAAACCGTCATTGTCTTTGATAATTTAAAAGATACTTTGTTCTTGATCCATCATGCTGATGTAAATGAGCCAGATGCCTATAACAAAGCACAAGCTAAGCTGGATCAGCTAGAACAATTACTTGCAACACCAGTGAGTCTGCAAGCAAAACCACATACCGCGCCGCATTTTGAATCGATTACGGGCAAGGAAAAGTTTCTGGAAACCGTGGATAAGGTGAAGGAATACATCCGTGCTGGGGATGTAATGCAGGTAGTGCCTGGTCAGCGTATGGTGTCTGACTTTGATGGCGAAGCTTTACAGGTTTACCGTGCATTGCGCCATTTGAATCCATCGCCTTATTTATTTCTGGTACAAGGCCAGACGCTGACAGATCAAAAGCCTTTTCATATTGTTGGTTCATCACCAGAGATTTTGTCTCGTCTCGAAAATGGGATTGCGACAGTACGTCCTTTGGCGGGGACACGACCACGCGGTAAAACCAAAGAAGAAGATCTGGCATTAGAACAAGATTTATTGGCAGATGAAAAAGAGATTGCTGAGCATCTGATGTTGATTGATCTTGGGCGTAATGATGTGGGGCGTGTATCCAAGATTGGTAAAGTGCAAGTGACAGACCGTATGGTGATCGAGCGTTATTCGCATGTTATGCATATTGTGTCCAATGTGCAGGGTGAGGTGCGTGATGATATTGATGCCTTAGATGTGTTTAAAGCCACTTTCCCAGCAGGAACCCTTTCAGGTGCACCAAAAATACGTGCCATGGAAATTATTGACGAAGTTGAGCCAGTAAAACGTGGTGTATTTGGTGGTGCTGTTGGTTATTTAGGCTGGCATGGGGAAATGGACATGTCGATTGCTATCCGAACCTGTGTTATTCGCGATAAAAAGGTATATGTGCAGGCTGGAGCAGGGCTTGTTGCAGACTCAAATCCTGAATCTGAGTGGAATGAAACCCAAATAAAAGCTCGCGCAGTGATCAAAGCGGTTGAATTATCGTCAAACGGATTGATTTTATGAGTTTTTAACGGTTTTTTTTAAAAAAGCACTTGCATCGATTCTAAGTTTTGCTAAACTGCACACCGTTCCGATACGAAACGTACGAAACACTAAGAAAGAGCCGGCATAGCTCAGTTGG
>NZ_LRPD01000073.1:0-556 GCF_001605865.1 Acinetobacter sp. NRRL B-65365
CCACGTTTACGTGTGGTTTGTTACGTTCAAACTTAGCCTTAGCCATTTTGATTTTCCTCGTTTACGTCGACACCAGTTTAGAGAAAAACAACCCTGAAAAACCTTCTTTATCGACAATCGCCTAAAAAACTAGACACCTAATACTTGAAAAGCAGACTATAATAGCCTGCTTCTTTAAAATCTTGTGGATAAACCACTAAACTGTATATCTGGAGCTCTTATCGAGATTTGAACTCGAGACCTCTCCCTTACCAAGGGAGTGCTCTACCACTGAGCTATAAGAGCGACATCTTCGATGGAGCGGGAGACGAGGATCGAACTCGCGACATGCAGCTTGGAAGGCTGCCACTCTACCAACTGAGTTACTCCCGCATGTTGGTACTACTTCTATCGAAGTTAGATGGTGGTGAGAGAAGGATTCGAACCTTCGAAACTTTCGTAGCAGAGTTACAGTCTGCCCCCTTTGACCGCTCGGGAATCTCACCATATCACACTTACACAGTGCTGTTCTTTACTTTATACTATCACACTTTTAAGATGGTGCCGGCACACGGAT
>NZ_LRPD01000074.1:0-3333 GCF_001605865.1 Acinetobacter sp. NRRL B-65365
AGGCGGGGCAGCATTTGTTGGCCTCTGGCGCAAGTGCAAGCAGCAATGCACCACAGTTACCTCAAGCTAAATCATTGAAAGGCGCATTACAGCTATTAAGAAGCTATGGCGGTAATAATTTCTTTAAACAGAACAGCTATAAAGTCATTGATTCATTAGGTAAGCAAATTACTGGCAAGCTCGATGGAAATGGTTTTGCTCAAGTTACAGGCATCGCGCCTGGTGCTGCTAAAGTTATTTTTGAGAAAGATGAAACCAGTGCATGGGCACAAGGTAGTGACTTTAAACGTGATTATAAGTGGGCTGAACCTGTGGAGAAAGTTGCAGCTTCATTAAGCAGTGCCTTGGGACAGAATTTGAAGCAGCAGTTGACCAGTGGTTTACTTTCAATGGATAAAAATAGTCTTAAAAATATTGGAAAAAATACTTTGAACGGCTTGGTTGATCAGACAGTTGGGCAAATTAAGGACCAAGTCAGCAATACTGCTTTAAGTGCTGTTTCAAAACAGTTAAATCTCAATATTTCGCCAGATCAAATGAAAAGTCTTGCGCAAATTGCCAAAAATCCGAGTCAGTCTGTTGATATGCTCAAGGCGCAGGGCATGGATTTTGTAAAAGATCAGGCTTCTAGCAAATTAATGCAAGCAACCAAAGTGGACGCCATACTTCAGCAAGGCATCGTTGACCGTTTTCATGGCAAGAACAATGGTTAGGATCAAATTTAATTAACGCGTAACGATTTAAAAAATAGACGTATTGAAATGAATTAAGGTTTAAGTTTAATGGCTACAGAAAATACACAACAGACAACAGATAAAAAAGCGTCGAAGGTTGAACTTGCTGTTTTTAATTTGGACAGCGTAAACACTGTGACTGACTTGCAGATGATTGCCCATCAGATCCAGCTTTATTTGCAGGTATGTGGTAATACCAGTTTAGAGCAGCTACAGGGTAATGCCAATGTTCCGACGGTAGCCAATATTTTTGCCTTAACAGGCAGTGTACTCGATCTAGTTCTTTACGCTACAGAGAGTAAAACCGAGGATGCAGGTGTACAACAGGGTGCTTTGCTAGCTGCAAATTTAATTGGATTATTTGCAGAGCCAAGTAGTGAAGCACATGCACGAATGGCTTTACGTCCGATGTTCGGTTTAATGTCTCAATGCTTATATCCTGAAAATGGAAAGATCCAAGAAGCCGATATTAAGCGCTTGGGTTTACATCTGAATGCAATGGTGGCAGGCGATTTAGAAAAATTCTTACAAGAAACACAAGCCAAATTAACGACTTTACTCTCACAGGCGACAACTTTAGGAAGCAGCATTTTAAAGAGCCTGTCCGTGCCTGCTACAGCGGTAAGTACGAGTATGACTGCCACATCTGTAGGTGCAACAGCAGAGAAAAGAGATCCAAAACTTAAATTCAGTAATTGGGCTGTGCCACTCATTGATTTAATGGGCAAACCAAGTCAGGCCGATTTAACGCCGAAGATTCAACCAACGATTAAAACGCGCTTACAACAAGAAGCAGCGCAAGCCATGATGACCTTAAGTGAGACTTTACAACAACAGGCAAATGCAGGGCAGAAATATAGTCTGGCTTGGTTATTACAAGAGACGTTGAAGGCAATTAAAGCGCTACAAAATAAAGGTAATGCTAGTGTGCCGATTAACCAGACGGGAGAATATGAGCGTCATACCAAAGGGGATACCTTAGAGTTTGTGAGCTTACAGGCCAATGCATTAAATGCACCCCCTTGTGAAGGTAAAGGCACAGAAACGGGTCAAAGTATTAGTTATTCGATTGGTGCAGAGCGGGTTCAGCACGCCGATTTCTATTTACCGAAAGTGGGTTTTGTATTTAGTCGCCAATATAACTCACAAATGGATGAGTTTGATCAGGGGATGATGGGGACGCGCTGGATGATGCCATTTTCCAATGTGATCCTGCCAAAAGAACAAGGCTATATCTTTATTGATGCCAAAGGTCGTAAACATGCATTACCATCTACGATTTTGCAGCAAGCTTATACTGTGCCTTATGAAGGAATGACAGTTTACCCAATTGAAAATGGTGATTTTCTATTAAATTTTGGTGGTGACTGGAACTTTCATTTCCACCAATTTAGTCTTGGTCAGCCTTATCATTTAGTTCAACAATTTAATGAAAATAGCAATGAAAAAATTAGCCTAAGCTATCTTTTGTCTGATGGTATTGCATATTTACAAGCAATTGATTTTCAGTTTGAACAGGCACAGCATCAACTAAAATTTGCTTTTAATGAGCAAGTTAAGATTATAGCCGTATTTGTGGATGAGCAGATTGAGCCGTGGGCACGCTATGATTATGATGCTCAAGGTAATTTGATTACAGCTTTTGATCAAAATGGGCATGCACGTCAATACGAATATAATCAGGCGCACCAATTAACGCGTTATACCGATCGTACAGGTCGTGGACAAAATATTCGTTATGAATCGACGTTGCCAAATGCAAAAGCCATTGAAGAATGGGCAGATGATGGCAGCTTTCATACTAAACTAAAATGGCATCCGCGTTTACGCCAAGTTGCAGTTTACGATGCTTATGATGTGCCAACCTACTATTATTTCGATCTGGATGGCTTTACTTATCGTACCCGCTTAGCCGATGGCCGAGAGTCTTGGTATTCTCGTGACGGTGAAAAACGCATCACCCGACAAATTGATTTTGAAGGTCGAGAAACTCAACAAGAATATAATGATCAGGGCCAACTGGCGAAAATTGTACAGCCTAATGGTGGTGTGATTCGCTTTGCTTATGATGAACAAGGAAATTTAACCGAAACCAAAGATCCAGAAGGCAATATCTGGAAACGTGAATATGATGCACAGGGCAACGTCAGCAAAGAGATTAATCCTTTAGGTCATGTTACCCAATATAAATACAACACCAGTAATCAAGTTGTAGAAGTGATTGATGCTAAAGGTGGTATCAAAAAAATCCAATACAATGATCATGGACAAATGCTGTCTTATACTGATTGTTCAGGCAAAAGCAGTACATGGGAATATGATAAAGAAGGTGACCTAAGTGCTCAGCAAGCAGCGAATGAGCAGAAAGTTCAATATCTGTATAGCATGCACGGCAAAGATAAAGGCCAGCTTCAAGCAATTGTTTACCCAGATGGATTAAAAGAGCTGTTTGAGCATGATGAAGAAGGTCGCTTGCTTAAACACACGGATACCAATGGCCTAGTTACTCAATATCAATACAATAATGTCGGTTTGCTCGAGCATCGGATTGATGCCAATCAGCACCGTGTTGGTTATACATGGGATAAACAAGGTCGTA
>NZ_LRPD01000075.1:0-360 GCF_001605865.1 Acinetobacter sp. NRRL B-65365
TCAACAAATTATTATTGCCAAGAACATGATTAGGGAAGCGACTACCTAATAAAAAATAAATGCCATGAGGCATTGGATGCCTCATGTTCCTTCAGAGGATATGGACATGACAACAGAAACAGTTGCACAAAATACGGCTAGCAGTGAAGCTATCCAGACACCAAAAAAAATTTGGATTACCGCATTTATATTCGCTTTTTTAACATTGTTGTGTGATGGGGCAGACTTAGGTTTTTTGGCATTGAGCCTGACCAGTCTTAAAACAGAATTTCATTTAACCGGTGTACAAGCTGGAACGTTAGGCAGTTTAACACTTTTAGGTTCAGCAATTGGTGGCCTGATTGGTGGTTGGGCATGTGA
>NZ_LRPD01000075.1:399-698 GCF_001605865.1 Acinetobacter sp. NRRL B-65365
CTCTATATTGCTTGTAATATTTTAATGTCAGAAATGGTGCCAACCAAACATCGCTCGACTGTTTTGGCTACTCTCATGACGGGTTATACCTTAGGTTCTTTGTTAGCGACTTTATTGGCAGGGCATATTATTCCTGAACATGGCTGGCGTTTCCTTTATTGGATTGCAATTACGCCTGTGGTGTTATCAGTTTTAATGCACTTTTGCGTGCCTGAACCTGAATCATGGAAAAAATCTCGTCAATTAAAAGCGTTAGAAGTCGCTCAAAGTAGCCAACCTAAAAAACGTCAAAACCCATA
>NZ_LRPD01000076.1:0-714 GCF_001605865.1 Acinetobacter sp. NRRL B-65365
CTTGAAATTTTAAGAGATAAGAAACATGGCACTATGTTTGTGCTTTGGATTATTAGTACGGGCGCATTGCAGTTTGGCTATTACGGCGTAAGTAACTGGTTACCTGCTTATTTAGAGTCTGATCTTGGCATCAAATTTAAAGAAATGGCCATGTATATGGTCGGTACTTTCCTGATTATGATGTTTGCTAAAGTGATTGCAGGGATCGTTGCCGATAAATTAGGACGTCGCGCTGTATTTGCTTTCGGAACCATTGGTACAGCTTTATTTATTCCGGTCATTGTCTATTTAAATACACCAACCAATATTTTATGGATGATGCTGTTCTTCGGTTTCCTTTACGGTATTCCATACGCAATTAATGCCACCTATATGACGGAAAGTTTCCCGACCTCAATTCGAGGTTCGGCAGTGGGTGGTGCTTATAACATTGGCAAAGTACTTTCTATTTTCTCTCCATTAACAATTGGTTTTCTATCACAAAATGGTTCTATTGGCTTAGGGCTTTTGGTGATGGCTGCGGCTTATTTTATCTGTGGGGTAATTCCATTGTTATTTATTAAAGACCGACTATTTAACCCGCAAAAGGCAGAGTGACAGATCAATCTGTCACCTTAAATTAAGGATGAAAAGGGACAAGTGAGATGATAAATAAAATCACCAGTGACATTGAACCAATTTTAAAAGCTATTCCTGATGGAGCAACCATCATGA
>NZ_LRPD01000077.1:0-3830 GCF_001605865.1 Acinetobacter sp. NRRL B-65365
CCTTTACTTAAGTAAGCAATTAAGTAAGTCACCACTTACTTATCAAAACCAAGTTATTACACCATAAAATTTAGTAAATACTAATTTTCAGGTTGTAAAAATTAGATAAAAACTAACTTTAATTTGTAGAAAAATTAGCGAAAAACTAACTTTAAGTTATAGAAATTAGATAGAAGCTAATTTTTAGGCGTAAAAGCTAACTTTTAGTTGTAAAAATTAGATGAAAGCTAACTCCTAGTTAGATTTCATCTAAAACCCTATAAACCCATACTTACAATGCAACGCTGCCAACCCACACTTTACATCTTGCCTAGCATCGTTTTGAGTACGATCCTCATTAGCCATCTCAGACCATGACTGCCCTCGAAAGTAACGATCAACTACAGTATCCAGCCATTCGTCCATGATTTCGCTCCGGCCAAACATATCCAGTATTAGGCGTTGTACAGCACGAGCTTCATTGTCATTAATTTCACAAGTGACTTTGCCTCGCTTTGGTCGTGATAGTTCAGAAGAAGTATCAGAAATATAGTCAGCGATGACTTGATTTGTTTTCTTCTCTGCCAGCTTTTTAGTTCGTCGGGTTTTAGCAGCGTTATCCATCGCTACGGCAATTGGATTGATACTCTGGCCACATGGACCAGTATGACTATAGAGCCAGGCACCGAATTGGTATAACCAACCTTCTAAATCGAATCGTGACCAATCAACTGCCTGCATGATATGCATCTTTTCAATCACCAATGTCATTTTGTACCTCTTACCAATTGCTCTATCTGTTGTACTGCTAAACCGGATTTCACTTGTTGTGTGCTGAACCGTAATACCTGAAATCCTAAAACTGCTGCTGCGTTGTATTTTTCCATGTCACCGATGTAACCGGTTCCCCGTGTATGGCGGCCCTGAGACCAGATCCCGCCTTCAACCTCGATCAAAATCTTGGTATTGCTGATCAGGAAATCTGCCCGCCATTTGCGTGTTGGATGAAACTTATATTCTTGTTCAAAGCCAATGCCTAAGACTCTTAGATCTCTCATCAGGATTAATTCCCCTTCGCTTGGTTCTTGCTGTTGGGGTTTAGCTCTAAGCTTGGTTTTCCTGTTTGCTTTGGATTTGGTCACTTTTGTTTGGCGAGATAGCTTAAGGATTTCTTCACGGTACTGGGCGAGGCTCATGCTACTCATCAGGCTGCATTCCCCTTATGTTCATTGCTGATGTTGATCAGGTACTCAGCCCACTTTTTGAGGTTTTCAGGTTCTTTAAGCATTGGTTCCAATCGCTTTGCCAGTTGCTCATAGCTTTCGTTGCCTACGGAGTATTTAGCAAAGTCTGGTAAACGAGCTAACTTGCTTGCAAAGAATCTGATTTGTTTGTCACTCAATCTGTTTGATGCGCTCTGTGGGACTCGAACCCGCGTCCCTGTTTTCGGAAGACTCGCCTGATCTCGAGTTTGGTATTTCGTTCTCGCATTCAGCAACCAGTCTGCAAAGTGATAGACCATGAGATCATCACAAACGCTCTTCGACTCGTTGAATCGTTCGAAAGCATTTCGCTCTCGTTCAAACCAACTGGCTTGAATTAGCTCATCCGGATTCTGGTCAGGTTCTGCTTGAGCAATTTCCTCACTAAGTTTTTTCAAGCAAAGCCACGTTTTTTTATTTTTAGATTCTATTGATAGATTCATTGGGAGGTTCTGTGTCCCAATATTGGTACTGGTTGCAGTACCGTTTTTGGTACTACTGGCAGTTCCGTTATTGGTACTAGTACCGTTTTTGGAACCAGTACCTAAATTGGTACCCGTTCCGTTTTTGGTACTGGTTGAATCATCATCTTCTCGGCCTACAACACCAATCAGTTGATAGATCTTTACTCCGTTACCTGTTGTTTTACCCGTAAATTTTATGAATGCACCTTCTTCGAGTTCATCCAGAACTTTAATGATGGTTTTACGGTTGAGTACTGTGTCTTTCTCCAGGCGTTTTAGGCTCGGATAGCATTTGTGCTCGTCACCGGCTCGGTCGGCCAAGGCAAGTAAGACAAGGCGCTGGCTTGATGTTTTGACTGCTGCCTTAAATGCCCAGATGGTTGCATCTAAGCTCATGTCATCTCCTTTTGAGCATTCAGCGCTCTACTCAGGAATTTAGAAAAATCATTGCTAATCACACGGCAGTTTTTTGAAATATGGTTTTCGATATCAAGATCGTCACCCATATCTAAGATGACTAGATCTGTATTGTCTGGTCGCTTACCTGCCTGTAAATCTGCAACTGTGGCATGACGTAATAACGCTGTTGATGCAACTCGTTGAAGTAATAAACTTCCTTTAAGCGGTTTAATAGAAACGCAAGTGTTGCTATGAACTTTGTAGATCTCATGGAGTTCGTTGTTGCCACCACTGATATAAACAACGACGTCGCCTGTCACATAATCAGAATTCTGTTTGTCTTTGCCAGTCTGTTTTGCTAGATTGTGTCTGTTCATATTTTCTTCTCGCTTAGCAAGTATGAATAAAGGTCATAAAACCGCTTCCGCTGCTCAAAACTGGAAGCGGTTTTTTTATTGGTCCTGAATGCAGGCATTAATTTGTTGCTCCAGCGTGGCAAGCAGTACATGCATGTCGTGTATGACCTTGGCCATGTCGATTGCCTCGCCTTTTGTTATTCGCCCATCTGCAAGCATTTCTCTAAATTGCTTGCTTACGTTGCCTTTCTTGATACCGATATTGAGAAAGGTATCCATCAGGCAACTGTCTCTATGGCTCTCAGGTATATCTGGCAGATCGATGGCAGCTTTGCCATGTTCTGCACAAATTGCCTGAAGTATTCGAAAATCCCCTGTTATGCCCATCAGCTTTGTGGCTTCGAACAAAGTCAGGTGATGTGTTTCCGTGTTTGGGTTAACCTTGCTGTTGAGCACCGCAGGGCTTTTTATGCCCATGCGTGATGCAAGCGCATTTGCCCCGCCTTTAAAGTCGTGAACCGTGTGGTAAGCAGCATCTAATATGTTCATTGCGAGTCCTTTTGAACGTGTTTATTAGATGGCTACTTCATTACCATTTGAGTTAGGTAATGTTTGAGGGGGATACAACCCAAAATGTTGTAAGACTTCCTGTTCCGAAACTTGACCATTACTTGCTTGAACTAAAGCTGTACGGAGCTTCCTACGTGGTTCTTTATACCCATACAAAAGATGCGTCTTCAGATAACCACTTGTTGTACCAGCAGCTTTTGCATACTTTTCTAATTGCTCAGGAGTCATTTTTAAAATGAAATCTCGAAATCGCATAGATTGATCCTCTCTAATCAACCCAAATATTACCTTTTAGGTAATACAAATACAACCTTTTTTCTTGTTTACCTTTAAGGTGATAAAAGTAAAATTACACCTACTAGGTATTTTCTTCTTTAAAAACTACCTGTTAGGTATTTTCTATAGCAAATACTGCTAAAAAGTTGAGTTAATGTATGGACAGCAAAACTATTAGATATAACAACACCCGCATATTGGTTGGCCAGGTTGGTGGTGTTTCTAACTTTGCTAATAAGATTAATAAAGGCCAGTCGCAAACAAGTCAGTTTGCAGGGACAACTCCCATCAAAGGAATCGGTAATAAAGTAGCTCGTGAAATTGAAGAAGCTTTCGGCAAACCACATGGCTGGTTAGATGTGTTGCATCAAGAAGATAGCAATTTACTTTCTAATAATTTAAACATGCCATCTTCAGTTGTAAGTAACAAAGAACTAGAGGCTCTTATTAATTCTCTTATTGATCTAGATGAACAAGGAAAGCTTTCAACAGATTTAATTAAAGCTCTTATGGTAATTATAAAT
>NZ_LRPD01000078.1:0-165560 GCF_001605865.1 Acinetobacter sp. NRRL B-65365
CAACTGCTGGCGAATCAGGTGAGATCAGAATCCAATACTGGGATTCTAAAGCTGAACGCTATCGCACAGTAATTGGGTATATCGGTGAAGGTGGCTTAAAAGCAGAAACAGCATACAAATTAGATGAAAATCATAAGTTTGTTGAAGTGGAGGGCTAATATAGATGAACACCTCTATTACCATCGCCCAAGATAATCATTTAATTGCTGACATGAGTAATGATGAATATCACTCGCGCCCAGAATATAGCTCAAGTCAGTTAAAAGACTTGTTGCGTAGTGCTGCACACTTCTACTCTTTCAATATTGCCAAAGAGCATGAGAAGGAATCAAAGAAACACTTGGATTTTGGAACATTGGCTCATGCCTTGTTCCTTGAGCCAGAAGTTTTTGCAGATGAATTTAGTGTGCTGCCAGCAGATGCGCCAAAGCCGCCAACGGATGTTATGCGTAATGCTAAAAACCCGTCTGCAGATTCACTTGCTCGCATTGAATGGTGGGATGCATGGGAAGCTGAAAACGGCAAGAAAATTACGATCTCAGAAGATCAGTTGGCTGGTGCAAGGCGTATCGTTCGAAGCCTTCAAGAGCTAAGCATGTACGCCGTTATGCAAGATAACCCAGGTATGGCTGAGGCAAGTATTTTCTTCACCGATCCAATTTATGATTTGCAACTTCGTGTGCGCCCTGATTATCACATCATCCCATGTGATGCTTTTCCTAATGGTTTGATCATTGATGTGAAAACGGCGAACGATGCTCGCCCTATGGTGTTCTCTAAAGCTTGCGGCAACTTTGCCTACGATCTATCAGCTGTGATGTATCAAGAAGGCTTCCAGCAATATTACCAGACTGAAGATAAGCCAGATTTTATCTATCTGGTTGCTGAGAATGATGCGCCGTTTATCGCCAAACAATACAAAGCTTCAGATCTATTTTTAAGCGTAGGTGAAACACGCTATCGCAAGGCTAAAGAATTGCTCGCTGAATCTCAATTAATGAACGAATGGCAAGGTTACTCACCTGAATTAGAAGAAATCTTCTTGCCTTCGTATATGACAAAACTCGCTCTACAAAACGATTTTAACTAATTATAGGTATTTATTATGAACGCTCAACTTCAATCTGCACAATCTAATTCAGTTGGTTTTTTAAACGTTGAATCTTTTGAATTCTCACAACGTGTTGCGAACATGCTCTCGAATTCAACCTTGGTTCCTGAAGACTATCGTGCAGTAAAAAAGGTTAAGGCTGGCAAAGATAATAATGGAGTCATGCAATACCGTGACGAGCCGAACCCTAATGGCCTATCAAACTGCATTATTGCATTGAACATGGCAAATCGCATGGGTGCAGATACTTTAATGATCATGCAGAACCTGTATTTAATTGAAGGTCGCCCTTCATGGTCATCTCAATTTATCTTGGCATCAATCAACAACAGTGGACGCTTCTCACCTCTTCGCTATGAACTTGAGAGCCGTGGTGAAAAGGATGTTTCATACCAAGAAACCAATTGGTCGAATGGTCGCAAAAATACTGTTACCAAAACAATGCGTGTGCATGATGTGAGTTGCATTGCTTGGGCTACTGAACAAGGCGTGGCAATTCCTAATTTTTCTCTTGAAGATTTGAAAGAGCATGGTGGTGTATATAAATGCTGTAAAGCTTATGGAATCCCTGTTTTAGAATCTTCAAAAATCAGCATTGAAATGGCTATTAAAGAAGGTTGGTACACAAAGAACGGTAGCAAATGGCAAACTATGCCAGAGCAAATGCTCCGCTATCGCGCTGCATCGTTCTTTGGTCGTGTATATGCACCTGAAATATTAATGGGCTTACGTTCTGTTGAGGAAGAACAGGACATGATTGATGTAACCCCTGAACCAGAAGTTATAAATACGGCTGGTCAAGTACGCGCACTCAAACAAAAAATTCTTGCTTCTAAGTCATTGGCTGACTTAGCAAAACTGGAAGGTGAAATTGCTGAATTGTCGGAAGCTGACTGGGATGGCATTAATAGTATTTTTGTGGCTCAGCGTGGGAAATTTCTAGGTGAAGTTGTTGATGTAGAGCCTGTTAAAGATGTAACAACAGCAGAAGATACTCAACCTAAAGAACCAGAAAATAAAGTTACTGACCGCCGCCAGCCAAAGGATGTGGAAAAAGTATCATCTATGGCGATTCGCAAAGAATACCTTGTGAAGATGAATAAGGCTGGAAGTCTGGACGAACTAAATAAAATTCAGGATGAGTTTTTAGCGAATGATGGCCTAACTGATGCGCATCTGTCTTATTTAAAAGATACATATGTCCAGCTAAGTGAGAAGTTGCAGCCAGCTAAAGAAGCCCCTAAAGAAGAATCAACAACAGTAGATCCAATTAAAAGCAATTCAGTGAAATCAGGTCTTGAGCGCATGATTGCTGATGCAAAGGATGTAATTTCACTAGAAGCTGAAGTGGCACGTGCAATTAAGGGTAGTGAATCAAGCCTTACAAAACCAGATTACCAAGATCTACAACTAACTTACGCTCAACGCAAAGAGATTCTTGCACAGCAAGATATTTTTGAAGATTCGCCAAATACCGCAACAACCATTGATTCAACAATTCAAAAAATCAAGGCGGCACAGTCTCAAGATGAGATTAATGCAATCTTCGCCGATCCAGCGCTAGAGCAATACTCTGATGATGATATGGCGGTGCTGAATCAAGCGGCAGACATGCGTGAAGCAGAATTACAAGGTTAACAGGTTAAGCCCTGCTTAATCGCAGGGCGACCATAAATATTAAAACTATTTGGAGCAATAAAATGGGAAGCCCAGCAGTAGTAACAATTGAACAAATCAGAGAAGCGCTTAATTCAGGAAACAACCATGCCTATACTGATGTGTTAGCCATCCTAGAGAAAACATTGTTTGAATACACACTAATTAAAACCCGTGGCAATCAAACTAAAGCCGCTGAAATTCTCGGCTTAAATCGAACAACACTGCGCAAGCGCTTATCAACTCACAGAATTGGCAAGGTGGCATCATGAATACTCAATTAGAAATTAATGACTATAAGATTTTTCAGAATGGTGATGATGCTGTATATGCGGCTAAATCTAAAGAAGCGGTTTATGACTATTTTGTTGAAAATTACGGCTCGACTGAAGAATGCCAAGATGAAACTAAAGAGCAATTTATTGCAAATTTAATGGAAATCGAACTCGATAGCGAAATTGCAAAGCGCGATCGCACATGGATTAGTGAAGATACTGGTGAGACGTTTGATACATCGTATTATCAGGAATACAAAATTGCGGCTGAAAAAGATAAAGGCACCGCCGTTATCGCTTATTTAACTTGGTGAGGTGGCGGCATGAATATTGAAAAAGAACGCGAGGCTTTTGAGCAACACTTAACAGATACAGGTCTTGTTGAATTTGCTGGTTATGGCTTTGAGGTTGATGAATGTGATGAATATACACATGAACCTACAAATGTTGCATGGGGTACATGGCAAATTGGTATGAATAGAGCCCAAGCACATGAAGCCAAAAAGCTTGAAGGCTGCGTGGTGGTGCCTGAATGGATTTCAACAAAGGAATCCTTGCCAGCCGAGGGTGTTGAAGTGCTTGTGCACCGTTATGGTCAGGTAATTCAAGCAACGAAAGATAGTGGATATGCAGGCGGATTTAAAGAGCGCAACTGCTATGGATGGCAAGCAACTTTTGATGTCACCTACTGGATGCCTAAAAACTTCAAACTTCCAGAAAGTTACTCATTCTATTACAACGATGAGCATCCATACAAAGTAACAATGGTAGAAGCAGCAAGGGGCTGAAAAATGAAATTAGCATTATTGGTTTATTTTGCGGGTATAGCAAACAGCATATCATTACTCTTTGCAATAATTACTGCTCTTGCAGTTAGCTATGCGCTTTATACATGTTGTTTTGTTCCAAACTTAGGTGAAGAAAGAATTTATAGTTTTGATTCAGATAAAGAAAAGGCAGAAAAGAAGGCTTTTAATGATTCTCTGCCAGAACTAAAAGCAAAAGCATCTGCAAAAGTAAAACTTGTTATATTTGGCGCGTTAATCACTGGATTTTTTTCAGCAATAATTCCAAGTGAGAAAACCATATATTTAATGGCTGGTGCATATGCCACCGAGCAAATAGCATTAAACGAAAGAGTTCAAAAAATTGGATCAGATGTTCTTGAAGTAATTGAAACGAAACTTGGTGAAATGAAAAAAAGTGATTCTACCAAGAAAGAAGCAAAAGCGAATGCGGAGGGGTGAAGATGCAGATTGATCGTAGAGTTCGGGCGAAAGAGTTTATGCAGTTACTCTCAATTAAGAAGGATGCATTTTACTCTCGCATTAAAACAGGAGAAATTGAACAGCCTGTTCGGATCAACAAAAAAGATGTTTTCTGGCATGAATCTTATGTGAAACAGAAAGTCGAAGAACATAAGATTGAATCTGGTACACCAGCCTGCTCATAGCAGGCTTTATTATTTTTTATATTCTAGGTTGCATTTAAAAAAACGGGTAACGCAACGGGTATTCTCTACTACATCAATTCAAGATTATATAATTAACAACGACTTATATTTAAAATGTGCATTTGCAATTAAAATATTCACTAAAATCAATTCTCTTCAATGTTACTAAGCAGTTTTTTCAATTGAATTATTCTTTGAATTATATATATTTATGGCTTCTTAGTATTAAAAATTTACGCAGCCATGAGACATTTATCTAATTTTCTTAAAGTTTTTGGGGTGAGTTTCACGCTTTTTACAGCACCTGTTGTATTTGCAGATGAAGCGGTTTCAGTTAAAGAAGCAGATGCACTGATTAAAGATGATATTGCCAATGCGCAAGTACTGATTGAGATGTGTCCAGCTCTGATTGGTAAAAATGCCAAATTTGATCAAAACATCAAAAAAATGGTCGGAACTTATTTAAGTAACTATTCTGACAAATCAGCTTCGCTTGAGAGTTTGCAAAAAGATGCTGAATTTAAAAGTTTGTTGAAGGATGCCCATGAAGCGGCAACTGAAGTCGACAAGGCTGAGCAAAAAGCTGTATGTGAAGAAGTATTGAATTTCGAAGGTTAATCACACTTTAGAATATCAGTGTGGTTTTAAATCTAGATTGTTTAAAACCACACCTTCTCCATTTCATCATCCACATCATATCCTTATATCGCTACAGCCATTACCATGCATCTGGCTCACGAACCATATGAATAATATTTGCAGGGCTGGTAATCCATCCACCCTTAAAACCTTCGGGCAAAGGCTCAATCGCATCACAACGCACAACACCCGCTTCATTTAGATATTGAGCTGCTTCAGCAAAATCATCCGTAAATAGTTCAAGCCAAAGTTCTGCCTGACTCATCTCTGGTACGGCGGCGATCCACAGTTTGACTGGCCCGAATTCAAAACCAATATCAGGTTCTTTTTCTGTAATCTGTTTAAGACCAATCACATCCCGATAAAATGCAACCGTCACTTCAAATTGATGAGGTGGAAGTTTTAGTGCGATATCAACACCACCATTAAACCTATTCATTCTTTTACTCCTTACGTTAATCTCTTCTTTCTTTATTAACTCCTTCTTATCATTTTAATTTTCCACCTCACTTCTTGATGGCTATTTTTTAATCTTGTTTAAGTCTATACAGGATGTCAAGTGAACTCATGCCATCCTCCACACACAGCGAAAGCAAGACGAATACAGCAGGAGAAAATCGCTTAAATCTATTGAAGAATTTTCAATTCTGAAAATTTAAACCCACACTTTCTCCACGTTTCCTACAGCAAACATACAATTTTTTACCTGCTTCTATGCTATAAGTTATTCAAATTCTTTAAGTCTTGTTCTGAGTTTGATTTCTTATGAAGAAAAATGTTTTTAAAACACTAGGTTTATCATTTCTCATCGCTTCTAGCGCTTTAGCTCCTACAGCATTTGCGGCAGATAAAAAATCTACGGATGCAGAAAAGATTGAAGTGACCCCAACTTCTGATAGCGTAACCAAGCAAGAGCTTGCAGCGATCTATGTTCTCTCTGAAATTTGTCCAAGCCTGATTGGCAAAGATTTAAAATTTAACAAAGCCTATGACAATCTGGTTAAAGCTTATTTAAATAATGACCCGAAAGCAGTTGAAACTTTAAATAAACGTGTAAAAGGCCAAGATTTTAAAGAGGCTTTAAAAGAAGCACGTAGTGATGCAAAAGCAGCATCTGACAGTGATAATCGTCAAATTTGCGATGATGTCCGTAATTATTATTCCAAATAAGATGAACAATTAAGGTTCAGGTTACAATACTGTATGAAAAAGCCGATTTCCCCCGTAGAAGTCGGCTTTGCTTTATCCTAAAATGCTAGGCTCGTCTGCTTCATACAAGATATTGGAACCACCTAGAATGACACACAAAAGCGCTCTTGCTGCATTATTACTTTTGCCAAGCTTTTCATATGCAGCAACTGTCCTATCCGCTCCACCAGAATTAAATAATAAATCCTACGTATTAATGGATTACGAGACTGGACAGATTCTCGCTGCCAAAAACGAAAATGAAAAACTTGCACCAGCTTCAATGACAAAAATGATGACAAGCTACATCATTGAGCAGAAACTTTTAAAGGGTGAATTGACTGAAAACGAACAGGTACGCATGAATGAATCTGCGTGGTGTCGTGGTAGCAGCTCTGAATCATGTATGTATGTTCCATTAAATGGCACTGCAACTGTTTTAGAAATGTTACGTGGGATTATCATCCAGTCAGGTAATGATGCTTCTAAAGCAATGGCTGAACATATCGCGGGCAATGAAGGTACATTTGCTCATATGATGAACCAAGAAGCAAAGCGTGTTGGTATGGTGAATACTCACTTTATCAACTCAACAGGTATGCCAGCTGAAGGTCATTATTCAACAGCCAAAGATATGGCAATCCTTGCACAGCACATCATTAAAGACAGTTCTAAATACTATCCAATCTATTCAGAAAAAGAATTTGCTTTTAATGGCATCAAGCAAGGCAACCGTAATGCCCTGCTTTATACAGATCCAAGCGTTGATGGTTTAAAAACAGGTCATACCAATGAAGCAGGTTTCTGCTTAACCACCTCAAGTAAACGCGGCCCAATGCGTTTGATCTCAGTGATCTTTGGTACACCAAGCATGAATGAACGTGCCAGCCAAACGCGTACATTATTGGCGTGGGGCTTTGCAAACTTTGAAACTGCAAACGTTCAACCAGCTAATCAAGTTCTTGCTAAAGCCAAAGTATGGTTTGGTAAACAAGATGAAGTTCAAATCGGCCTAGCTGAAAACTTCAATGTCACCATGCCTAAAGGTCAAGTAGACAAAATCAAAACTCAGCTTGTGGTTCAACCTAAACTGAATGCACCTTTAGCGAAAGGTCAAGTGGTTGGTAAGTTAGTGGCTAGCCTTGATGGCAAAGTGATTGCTGAAAAACCGCTTGTTGCATTAAAACCTGTTGAAGAAGCCGGTTTCTTTGCACGTATGATTGACCATATCAAAATGTTCTTCAGCAACTTATTCTAATTTTTAGAATAGTCAGATTAAGCATTCATGCTCTTGGGCATGAATGCTTTTTTATTTTATAATTACTCTAAATTTTCCAATCGAAAGCCACTATGCCAAAGAACATCCGTCCCTATCTAGACCAAAAACCTGATGTTGATCCAAGCTGTTACGTGGATGAAATGTCAGTTGTGGTTGGTGATGTCAAATTAGCAGAGAATGTTTCTGTCTGGCCTTTTGCTGTGATTCGCGGTGATGTAAATTCAATTCAGATTGGTAAAAATAGTAATGTACAAGATCACTGTATGTTACATGTCAGCCATAAGAATCAATCTAAACCGAATGGTTCTCCACTCGTCATTGGAGAAGATGTAACGGTTGGGCATCATGTGACTTTACATGGTTGTACCATTGGCAATCGTGTCTTGATTGGAATTAATACTGTTGTTTTAGATGACGTGATCATTGAAGATGATGTAATGATTGGTGCTGGTAGTCTTGTTCCGCCACGTAAAGTGTTAAAAAGCGGTTATTTGTATGTCGGTAGCCCAGTACAACAAGTGCGTGCACTGACTGAAAAAGAAATGGAATTTTTACCTTATTCAGCACGCCATTATGTGAAAGTGAAGGATAATTATTTAGATCAATCACAAGACTAAGCTAAAAAAACCAGTACTAAACGAGATGAGCCTCTATCCAAGTATAAATCTCTCTTAGCTTATTAAGAGAGATCTCATCGATTAACTTAGGGCTATTAAGCTCTTTTAATAATAAGTAGAGTTCATCTTTTTGTTGAGGATAAACCTGTATTGCTTGATCAATGGTGTCGTTTAAACTTAATGGCCACTTTTCAACATGCGGTAAGGTTAAAGGTAGCAATCGGATCATTCTTTTAATTAAAGATTTTTTTATATTGCTCAACTCTTCTAGAGGCTTTTCTTTTAATTCTAACCAATCAAAATAGCGGTGTATCTCTTCATAATGTCCCTCGTTAATTGCCTGGATTACCTCTCTATCAATCTCTATATCTTGAAAAAAACGGGTTAAATCTTGGCCGTAAACAGCTGTACAAAAAAATTTAATCCATGCACCCCAACTCTTCCTATTCTGTTGATCTAGGATCTCCTTTAAATAACCAACATCAATATCAATCTTTGGGATAAATGGGTAACTAGTAATCAAGCTTGATTTTATTTTAGCGAGTTTTTGATCCAGATTCTCAATTTGATGCTTAAAGACCACACATATATCTAAATCTGACTGACCGACAACCGCTTTTCCTTGCGCAACACTTCCATAAATGTAAAGGCTATCAAGCTCCGTCATGAATTCTCTAGTAAAAACCGAGATTAGATCGTCTAAAATTGGCTGATATGCCTTTTGAATCATATTTATATCTCTATGCAGCAATATCTTAAAAAGACCATCACTGTCTATTTTTATTTAATAAATACCCTATATTAGTTAGTTAATAAATCTTATGACTAACTTTAAGCATTGCTCCACTTCTTATCTAAAACCTTTAATTCATTAATAGCCTGCTCAAATTGTGCAAACTGAAATGTTAACTCTGGCGTACTTTTAGGATATTCCCAAATAACAGAAGTCACGATATCTTGAAGATTTCCAAATGCCTGACCAAACCTTACCCATTTCACTTCTATGTCAGTGACAATTTGCTCAACCACAATGACACTACATATCAAATCTAGATCATCAGGACAAACTAAAAGTGGAACAATTGTAGAAATTGGTCCATATTCAGAAAAATTGGGCGTTAAAAGTCTCCAAGCATGACTTAATGCTAACTCACTCTCAAAGTCATATAGCCAGCCTTGAGCTGGAACCAAATTATCTGCTCGCTCAAAAATATTCGTATTCTCATGCACCCATAAGTTTAGAGGTACATCATCAATTGCAAGAATTGGAAATGGGTTTAAATTATTACTTGCGTCATGAATACACCCATGAATTGGATGTTCATCTAAGAAAATGGCTGAAATTGACTGCATATGTTTCAAAAAATTGGAAAAATATAAAATATATTAAACACTAATTGATTCATGCATAACTTTACAACAAAAACATAACTTTTAGTGGTAGTAAGAAAATTGCTAAACGACATCAACTAGCCACCGCGCCTCAAATTTTGTAGAATACATTTTTTAAAACCATGGTGCTTTCTATGACCGCTTGGACACCTCATGTCACAGTCGCCACTGTTGTCGAAAAAGACGGACGTTTTCTGTTTGTTGAAGAACACAGCGAAGGCTTTGTACATACCGTGTTTAATCAACCTGCTGGTCATGTAGAATGTGGTGAAACCATTATTCAGGCAGCGATTCGTGAGACTCTGGAAGAAACAGGTCATCATGTTGAAATCGATCATCTGCTCGGTATCTATAGCTACACTCCTCCAATGTTCCCCGATCGTACCTATTATCGTTTTTGCTTTCTGGCACATGTCACATCAGTTGTAGAAAATGCGCAGCTGGATACAGGTATCGTGGGTGCTGTGTGGATGAATCTGGATGAGCTACAAGAATCTGCACGAGCGCGCAGTCCATTGGTTCTAAAAGCTATTGAAGATGCCCTTGCTGGCAAAAAATATCCTTTATCGCTTATTTATGAGCACCCTTTCTCTCCCTCATTAACTTCTCATTTGGATGCTTAATTAGATGCAACAACGTGTCATCGTCGGTATGTCTGGTGGTGTAGATTCCTCTGTTTCTGCCGCACTGTTACTTCAACAAGGATATCAAGTTGAAGGTCTTTTCATGAAAAACTGGGAAGAAGATGATGGTACGGATTACTGCACAGCCCTTGAAGACTTGGCAGATGCTCAGGCCGTTGCAGATAAAATTGGCATCAAACTACATACTGCCAACTTTGCCATGGAATATTGGGATCGTGTATTCGAGCATTTCCTCGCTGAATATGCTGCGGGCCGTACACCGAACCCAGATATTCTCTGTAATAAAGAAATTAAGTTCCGTGCGTTTCTCGACCATGCCATGACTTTAGGTGCAGATTTCATTGCAACAGGTCACTATGCGCGTCGTGGTGCAAGCATGCAGAATTCTCGTGGTGAAACCTATGCGCCATTACTCCGTGGTATCGATAACAATAAAGACCAGACTTATTTTTTACATGCAGTACATGGTCGTGAAATTAACAAGACCTTGTTCCCTGTAGGTGAAATCGAGAAACCAGAAGTTCGTCGCATTGCAGAAGAACTAGATCTGGCAACTGCCAAGAAAAAAGACTCCACTGGTATCTGTTTTATTGGTGAACGTCGCTTTACTGATTTCTTAAAACAATACTTACCTGCACAAGCTGGAAAAATTGTTTTGGAATCAGGTAAAGAAGTTGGTGAACATCACGGCTTAATGTACTATACGCTGGGTCAACGCGGTGGTATTGGTATCGGTGGTATGAAAGGTGTGCAAGAAGGCGCATGGTTCGTGCTGCATAAGGATATTGCCAATAACCGACTAGTGATTGGACAAGGACATGAACATCCATTGATGCAAAGCACACAGCTTTGGAGTGAGTCGATTGACTGGGTGGCTGGCGAACAGGATATTCCAACGACAGGTTTCCGTTGCACAGCAAAAACCCGTTATCGCCAACCTGATCAAGCGTGTACAATCTACCGCGATGAACAGACTGAAAATGGTGTGCGTGTTGAATTTGATGAACCGCAACGTGCGGTGACTCCAGGACAAAGCGTCGTGTTCTACTCAGGAGAGGTTTGCTTAGGCGGTGGTGTGATTCACCATACTAATGCACCTGAACCAGATTTTATTTAAGGAAATTGGAAGCGAAGCATGGTCGAGTTACCCTTTCAGCACACTCAAGCGTTGAATGTTAGACAAAACCGTGCTTTGGCATTGGCGGCAGTCTTTCAGGCAACTCAGCTAACGCATATGACAGCGATGGCGGGTCAACAAAGCATTGGTGATAGTGGTAATTTTTATTTTGAATTACTGATCAAGGCCAGCCTAAACATCCGCCCGACTTCAAATAAGGCGACTCAAACGCTCGATTTCTTTAATCAGCTTGCTGATATTTCCCTTGGTTTAAAAACTTTAGAAGGCTGCATTACCCAGCCTTTTAATACTGCACCGAAATCTCGTGTGCCAAAAATGTCGACTGCCAAGTTACCAATGTCCTATGCAATGGCTTTATTGCAGCTGGAAAAGAAAGTCTACAGCAATCCTGAATACGTCAAAATTATTGAAACCGCTCAACAAAAAATCTTAAAACAGCTCTCTTTTTTCGATAATAATTATTTGCACCCAAGCATTATTGCCAACCTCGCACAAACCTATGTTGAAACCGCAGGCCAAATTAATCCGCGCATTTTAGTCCGTGGTAATGCAGAAGCATTTAAAGATATCAATCATACCAACCGTATCCGAGCTTGCCTGTTTACAGGCTTACAGCTTGCCCATTTATGGAAACAATCTGGCGGCAGCTCGTGGAGTATGATCTTTAGTAAACGCAAATTATTGCAAGATATTCAAGCTCTCGCTCGTTTGCAGTATCAGGTGGTATAGCCGATGCGCCAACGATTTTATTTTTATGTTTATTCCAAAATTAAGGAATCTGTATGAATGCTTTAACCGCACTCTCGCCACTTGATGGACGTTACGCTAGCAAATGCGATGCCCTACGCCCTTTTTTGTCTGAGTTTGGTTTAATCCACGCTCGTGTCACGGTTGAAGTGCGTTGGTTACAAGCACTTGCAAATCGTGCAGAAATCATCGAAGTTGCACCATTCTCAAATGAAACCAATGCAGCGCTAGATGCGATTGTGACCAACTTCTCTGAAGAAGATGCAACTCGCATTAAAGAAATCGAACGCACCACCAACCACGATGTAAAAGCAGTTGAATACTTCCTTAAAGAAAAAATTGCCAACATTGATGAATTAAAAAATGCTGGTGAATTTATTCACTTCGCATGTACTTCTGAAGACATTAACAACCTGTCTCATGCATTGATGCTAAAAAATGGTCGTGAAGTTTTAGTTGCAAGCATGAAGCAACTTCTCAATGCGATCTCTGCTTTGGCAACCACACATGCCGAACAGCCAATGTTGTCTCGTACGCATGGTCAAACTGCAAGCCCAACCACATTGGGTAAAGAGATGGCGAACGTTGCTTACCGTTTAGCACGTCAAATTAAGCAATTTGAAAATGTTGAATTACTTGGCAAGATCAATGGTGCAGTAGGTAACTACAACGCTCACCTTTCTGCTTATCCTGAAATTGACTGGGCTGCACATGCACAAGCATTTGTTGAGTCTTTAGGCTTGGCATTTAACCCATACACCACGCAAATCGAGCCACATGACTATATGGCTGAATTGTTTGATGCGTTACGTCGTTTCAATACGATTCTGATCGACTTTAACCGTGACGTTTGGGGTTATATCTCGCTTGGTTACTTCAAACAAAAGTTAAAAGATGGCGAAGTTGGTTCTTCAACCATGCCACACAAAGTGAATCCGATTGACTTTGAAAACTCTGAAGGTAACTTGGGTATTGCCAATGCAGTATTGGGTCATCTTGGTGAAAAACTTCCTGTTTCTCGCTGGCAGCGTGACTTAACCGACTCAACTGTATTGCGTAATATGGGTGTTGGTTTTGCGCAAAGCTTGATTGCTTTTGATGCCTGCTTAAAAGGTGTAGGTAAACTTGAACTCAATGCTGCACGTTTAAATGAAGATTTAGACCAAGCACAAGAAGTTCTTGCAGAGCCAATTCAAACAGTTATGCGTCGTTATAACGTTGAAAAGCCATACGAAAAATTAAAAGCCCTGACTCGTGGTCAAGCTATGACGCGCGACATGATGGTGAACTTCGTTAAAGGTGACGAACTTGCTCAAGTTCCAGAAGATGAGCGTACTCGTCTGGCTGAGCTTACACCTGCAACCTACACGGGTAATGCAGCAGAACAAGCCAAACAAATCAATGATTTAATCAGCAAAATCTAACTGATGACATAAAAAAGCAGAGCTTCGGCTCTGCTTTTTTGTTTTTAAACTCGGTCCGCTCCACTCAATCCTGCTTAAACATAATCCATACTTCTGGCTTTTAATACATCCAGCTCCAGCATCTTTTTCTTTTTACGGCGATAGGCAATAAACAGACCAAAAAACCAGATGGGTGAAACTGCCAATGCAATCAAGGTATCATGATCCAATGCCAAGATAACGATGGTAAATACCAAAAATGACATCGTGAACCATGCCATGATTAAGCCACCAGGCATTTTAAACTTAGACTGCTGATGCAACTCAGGAAACTTCTTACGATAACAAATATAAGAAAGAACAATCAGTATAAAGGTAAACACACATAAGATCGAAGTCAGCGCTGAAATGATGGTAAACGCTGTCATGACATTCGGCACAATAAATAAAATCGAAGTACCGATGGTGACGCAAGTCATGGAGAAAACCAACCCACGAATCGGCACTTTTCTTTTTGATAATTTACTAAAACTTTTAGGCGCATCATTATCCAATGACAAACCATAAAGCATACGACTGGTTGCAAAAATACCGCTATTGGCAGAAGATAGCGCCGACGTCGCCACCACAAAATTAACCAAGCCAGCCGCAATCGGTAAGCCGATCAGTGAGAACATCTCAACAAATGGACTTTTTTCTGGTGAAATTTTTGCCCAAGACGTGACTGCGATGATACATACCAACGCCCCGACATAAAATAGCAGGATACGTAATGGAATGGAGTTAATCGCTTTCGGCAGGGATTTATGCGGATCTTTGGTTTCAGCCGCTGTGGTCCCCACCAACTCAATCCCGACAAAGGCAAAAATCGCAATCTGGAACCCAGCCAAAAATCCAGTAAGACCATAAGGAAACATGGATTCAGTTTCAAATACGTGGCTCATCGAAGCCTTTACACCGCTTGGAGAAGTAAAACCTGTACTAATTAAATAAATCCCTGCAAGGATAAATAGGATAATGGCAGAGACTTTAATTAAGGAAAACCAGAACTCCAGCTCACCAAACATTCGGACGGCGACAAAATTCAAAATCGTCAATATCGCCAGCGAAGTAAATGCCGGAATCCAGACAGGCACATCGGGATACCAAAACTGCATGTAACCACCAATCACAATGACATCTGCGATTGCGGTAATAATCCAGTTCCCCCAATACGACCAACCCAGAAAAAAGCCAGCCCAAGGGCCTATATACGCGGTTGCAAAATCAGCAAAGGTTTTAAAATTGGTATTTGCCAGCAACAGTTCACCCATCGCCCGCATCACAAAGAAAAAGAAAAAGCCGATAATCAAATAAGTTAGAACAATGGAGGTACCCGAAACGCTCAAGGTTTTGCCAGAACCCATAAACAAACCAGTACCAATTGCGCCACCAATCGCAATCATCTGAATATGACGATTGGTCAAAGAGCGTTGTAACTTTTCCTCATCCTGCTGATTCTCTGACAGGTCTTCATCCTGAAGTTGCTTTTCTTTATTATGACTCATGTAATCCTTACTCCAACTTACAACAACCGTTATAAGCACTTGATAAAAATAAAATATTTTTAAGCTGCTTTAATATAAAAATTCCATTTAGTTCAATAAAATTATTTTAAAATGAATATCTTAGTTCATTCACCTCACCTATAAATCCTTTCCATGTATTACTTATTGAGCCACTAAAATCTGTTCTTATTGATCAAAATTATTTTAGGCGCAAGCATCATATCCTATTCATCAGCCACTTTAGGAGCAGACCTCGCTTTTCCGCTCAATTAGCAAGCAATTAAACGTGAAATATATTTAATTATTAGAGGGATTTTTTATGTAAATAATCGTTGCAATTACCTATCCATAAGAAGTTAAAAATTTCTACTTATAGATTCACACCATAAAAAATACAATACAAGTCAAATAAATTTCACGCTTATAAATGCCCAATAGCCAAGCGGTCACGCTTTATGACTTGTGATGAATATTGATATTTAACACCCGAACCGAATCACCATTTTTGACATGCATCTCACGCGCTTGCTGTTCACTTAATTTCACCTGATTGTGTTCTGGATGGTTATAAATGAGAATGGCGCGATAATTATCATAATCATCATTGGCAACGATATAAGGCTCATCTCCTACAGCGATCAGATCGGATTGCTCGACCTGCACCTGAACCACATGACTCTCTTTAATGGCTCTTAGATTTTCGATATCCGCCTGTAGCGTTGCACCACCATCAAAGATATCGACATAACCCTTATAACGCAGCCCTTCTTCAATCAGGAGGTTATAGGCGGGAACCGTATTCGGATGCACTGCACCAATCACCGCTTTGGCCTCATCAGGCAACATATCGACATAAAGCGGATGGCGTGGCATCAACTCTGCAATAAAGACTTTTTTACCTGTCCCACTTAAATAATCCGCTTTGGCAAAATCCATATCAAAAAATTTATGACCGACTGCATCCCAAAAAGGTGAATGTCCATTCTCATCAGAAAATCCACGCATTTCAGCAACGATCGTTTCTTCAAAATATCGTCTAAACGCAGATAGAAATAAAAAACGAACTTTGGAAAGGAACTTACCATTCTTGTTTAAGCGATAATCAGGATCGAGGAATAAGGTACAGAGTTCACTGCAATTGGTATGATTATTACTGAGATACAAGGTCGGCAGCGCTTTATAAACATTCAAAGGCTCTGAGGAATGAACTTGTGTACCGACATGGAAGTTATACCACGGCTCTTTTAACCCGAGCGCCACCTCAATGCCACACACACCTACGACTTTATTGAGAGCGGTATCTTCCAGTACAAATAAATAACCCTGCTCCGACTTATCTAATTTGCCTTCCACTGTTTTTACAGCCCGATCAATACGAGCAGCCAACATTTCCATATCAGGTTGCAAGGAGGTTAAGCCAAAACCTGCTTTTTGCGCCAAATGGTAAAGATCATGAATATCTTTCTGCTCGATATAACGAATAATCATCATGCGATTTGGTCCTTATTTTGAATCATTAAAAAATGAACCAGTCCCACAGTAACGATCTCGTTGCGTAATGCTATCCAGATTACGCTTTCCTTGCTGAACCATGCACAATACCAACATTTGTTATTCCTTAATTATTAAATTTTCCCTAGCTAGGCCAATTTCCAGCTGAGCTGACTTTAATTATGCAAGTCTTTTTTGACCACTTTCATCAACCTGAAACCAAAATTAAATAGCATCACCAGATGCATATTCAGATTGATAACTCTATTATTCAAAAACTAATTGCCATACAAAATTTAAAATTAAGCAAAAAATGAGCTGTTTTTTAGCAATTTATTCATTGACAGTGACAATGTGAAAAATTTTTTATTATTAGAGGACCATATTCATGGCACTACACCAAGAATAATGAATTTGCCTAAATACGAACTTTGATCAAGCACATTAATATAGACATTGCATACAACATCCAGCTCATTTCTATCGCATAATATGTCAGTTCAAAATGAAGGTTCATATGATGATCGAAAAAGCTGACAGTCAGATACTTGATACTGAAATCGCTCGCTTATTGCTTAAGCAAAGAAAGAGTAAGGGGTGGACGGTTGCCGAATTAGCTCAGCATTCAGGAGTCAGTCAAGCAATGATCAGCAAGGTTGAGCGCGGGGCTTCTAGCCCTAGTGCAGCCATTCTCAGCCGCTTAGCAAGCGCTTTGGGGATCACCCTATCTAAACTGTTTGCAGAAGCTGAGCTCAATCAAAATACACATGTAATGGTCTCAAAAAAACAACAGCAACAATATTGGACTGATCACCAGCTGGGCATTACTCGTTGGTCAATTTCTCCCGCTGGCGCAATTCCAGAGATGGTTAAAATTCAAATTCCAGCATCAGGTCAACTCAATATCCCTTCAAGCGCATATGAGCATCTTAGCGGTCAAACCATTTGGCTTTTAAGTGGACAACTTGAAATCCAAGTTAATACACAAGTCTTTCACCTAGAAGCTGGAGATTGTATTGCACTAACAGCCCCCGCAGATTGCCACTTAACCAACCCCAACGATCAACAACCTTGTGTTTATATGGTGAGTTTTAGCCAGAAATAGAATGAATGTTGAATGATCAGAATATGCTTTCACTTCAATACAACCCACCCCACACTTGTGATTCAATAAAAATAATATTAAGTATTAGGGTCAATTCCAAGATGTAATAGTGGATATGCTCGGCCTTGGCTATCGAGTTCTGAGTGTCCTGTTATATGAAAACCAAGATGTTGATAAAATCCGATTGCCTGCTGATTTTGTTCATTCACATCAATGCTGAGATTGGGATGTAGCATTAAAGCATGCGATAACAAAAACTTTCCAACGCCCTGCCCTCGAGCTACTGCATCAATAAATAATGCTTCCATATGCCCTTCATGCAAGAACATAAAACCTAGGGGTTGATCTTCCGAATTCACAGCAACGCATACAGGCGTTTCTGTAAAAAAGCCGATGACTTCTTTTTCGATCTCGATACGATCATCTGGCTTCAAAAAATGATGCGTTGCATCAACAGAACTTTTCCAGATTGCAACGATCTGAGCACCTTCATCAGGACGTGACATACGAATTTTTAACATTTTTTATCTCTACATCTACATTCAAAATCTGACAAAAATTTTCTCTAAAAGAAATTAATTTAACACAAGAAAAATACTATAGTATATAAATATTCACAATAGTGTTTTAATAACATAATTTCTATTCAAATATGTTGAGATGGCATAAAAACAATGCGTTAAATCACTGGCCTCTTCATAACACCCCTAGCCATATGATCACAAAAAATAAGTCAGTAACTCTTAATTCAAACTACAAGTAATACTAGTAGTAAAAGAAGTTAGTTTTAGAATAACAATAGGAGATAAAATTCAGACAATAAAAAAGCCCTTGTTTTCACAAGGGCTCTTCTATTTATTTGGCAGAGGATCAAGGACTCGAACCTTGACGAACGGTTTTGGAGACCGTCATGCTACCATTACACCAATCCTCTAAACTGCATGATTAGCGCCTAGCAGGTCTAACCATAAAAAAAGCAAGATGTTCTTGCCTTTTAAATTTGGTGGGGGCGAAGAGACTCGAACTCTTACACCTTGCGGCGCTGGAACCTAAATCCAGTGCGTCTACCAATTTCGCCACGCCCCCGATGGGTGTGTATATTAGAGAGAAACTTTCTCCATGACAAGCCCTTTTTATAAAAAAATCATGTCTATGAAACCTAATGCTTTTTTAATATACAACTAAAAACAACAGACGTAAAAAAAGGACTTTTAAAAAGTCCTTTTCAAATTTGGCAGAGGATCAAGGACTCGAACCTTGACGAACGGTTTTGGAGACCGTCATGCTACCATTACACCAATCCTCTATAACCGCATGATTAGAGCCTAAGAGACTCAACCATAAAAAAAGCAAGATTAAACTTGCTTTTTAAATTTGGTGGGGGCGAAGAGACTCGAACTCTTACACCTTGCGGCGCTGGAACCTAAATCCAGTGCGTCTACCAATTTCGCCACGCCCCCGATGGGTATGCATATTAGAGAGAAACTTTCTTTATGACAAGTCTTTCTCGCAAAAAAACCACTCAAATGAACATATAATATTCAAATCAAGGTGTTATGTTTACTTTTAAAGCGAATTCATAGTGTTTAAAGCGCTTTTTACCGCTTCAACAGAGCTCAATCGTTGTTGAACATGCTTGGACAATAGGCCTGTTAACACTGGCAAAAAGCACTGTAATCGTTCTGGAAGCTGTATATGCAGTTGCTGGCAATGCAAGATTGCCCAGTCATGATAGCTTTGAGCCTGTAATCTAGTTTGCGTCAACCATTCATAAACAATAATACCAAAGGCATATAAATCACTTTGAATACTCTTCCCTGCACCATGAAACAGTTCTGGCGCCATATAATGCGGTGTTGCATCTAGAGTTTGAATGGATTGCCCTATTCTAAAAGTCTGTTCAAAGTCGATCAGCTTGCAAGCGTTAGCGTGAACACGAAAATGTTCTGCCTTTAAATCCCCATGAATCCAGCCCGCTTGGTGTAAACCATTCAATGCATCTAAAGCTTCAACGATCTTTTGTTTAATGAATTCAATGTCACAGCTATCCGAAAGTGGTCTAAAGAATTCTTTTGCAGCAACGGTGACCAATCCAATCTCATCACCAGTACAATTTAGTTGCTGTTTAAAAGGATTCAGTTGAATGATCTGATGGGGCAATAAAAAGCATTGTACGTCTTGGCGATGCTGATAAAAATCTAGCTCGCGCAATAGCGCCTGTTCAAAGCCCTCATGTGTATTTGAATGATGAAATTTAAGCCAGTAACGCTGCTGATGAATTTCAAAGCGATATAAGCGTCGCCCAAAGGCATAACTTTGCGCTTTGGTCACTAATGCCAAGTTTTTAAGTTCAATCTTAGGATCACAGATCCACGTAGTAAAACTCATTCTGCTGCTTTTCTTCCTGCTTTCGCAATGATGTTAAACAATGCTCAATGGTTTTACCAATCCGCGCATGGGTTTCAATTGCAGATATTTTCGGCCAGGTTGCCCGCTCACCTTCTCGTTGCAACACTTTAAACAGTTTTGGTCGTGGATTTTTCAACATATAGCTATAGTGTCGCAAACCATATTTGGCAATAATATTCACATCACCATAATAACGCTGTCCCAAAATGCCATAACCATGATCCAAAGCGCGACGGATCGGGAAAAAACTTCCTGCATAGTTACGTGTCAGATCCATTACTTCAAGTGCAATGGCTTTGCCTTGGCGACGTACAATCCGCTCAGGCCAGCTCAATACATCTCTACGGAAGCGATCAGAATCACTTTGCATGAACGGCACAATATGCGGATTGACCTGACTGGCGATGGTGTAATTAATATTATACAAGCGCGCCATTTTTTCCTGTGGAAAATCACTGCGCATACTACCATCCACCCATTTGGTGTTAGCAAGATACGGCGTATGTTGCCCGTCATAACGTTTACTGGTCAGATGCACAGGGGGAAACAAGACTGGAACGGCACAGGAGGCCAGAATGGCACTCCAGACCAACACGTTCGGCGCGGTCAATGCATTCATGATCCGTGGGCTTTGTGCCGTGTTATACGGAGCAATCACAATATTAATATGGCGCTTGGACTGCTGATAAGCTTCCGCAAAAGTCACATCGCCCAAGTTTTGCATGAGGAATTGTTTTAAATACATGACATCCGCAATACCGCCATGCCCTCTGATCAGTTCACTCACTTTTCGGAACTTGAATGCATCACTAAAGAAATGCTCACCCTTGAGCAAATCAGGAACCTGATCCGATGCAGAGACACCCAGCATACCGGTCATGATTGCCCCAGCACTAGAACCCGATAACACCCGTGGCATTAAATCCTGCTCTAGCAAAGCCTTACACACACCAGTGTGAAACAGACCCAAAGTTGCGCCACCAGAAAACATCAAGGCTGGCTGTCCATAAGCAGTCTGGCATTCTTCAAAAAACTGGATTTTTTCCTTTAACTGAAAGGTAATGCATTCACTGGAGGCAAGATAACGAAAACAGTCGCTCATTTCCTCGACATAATTTTCAATAATCTTTTTTGTTCCAATATAAGTCTCCGCAAATAACATCGGATGACCAATATTGGCAAAATCATAGGACAATCCTTCTCTTAATACATAAATCAGATCCAGTGTCCGATGCTGGGTCCGATACTTTTTTAATAAGTTATAGCGCTTAGACAGAATCTCTGCATCAAAATAAGGCGATTCATTGTCATATTTCCATGCTTCATGGCCTGAGTCTTCATCCAGTTTTAGTGCAATTTCTTTCCATTCATCATAAGAGCTTGCATGTCGTAAGTGTTCCTGCAACACATCAACCCTATGCGACTGATATGTATTCTTTTTTTCTTGAACTCTATTAAACATTCGCGTTCCTGATTTTCGGCATATTTTTTGAATTCTTGCACCTATACAATGCAAAAAGCTGCCGTAACAATCAAGGGTAAAATCGATTTATTTCGATATTTCTGATGATATTTTCTTTATTTCAGTAATAGCAATGTTAGTATCCCTATTCATCATTAAGTTGGTTTGTATTTATGGCTATCCTTGATTTACCAGAATCTATCATCCAGTCCTTATCGAATGTTTTAACACAGCTTCAGCAAGTGCTCCCTGCTCCGAAACAACCGACAGATTTCTCTGCAATTGCGTTTCGTTGGGAAAATCAGCAGCTGGTCGCAATACAGCAGCCAAAGAAGATGTATCTGGAAGATTTAAAAGGGATTGAACGCCAAAAAGACAAGATCATTCAGAATACCTTGCAGTTTCTGAACGGCTTACCCGCCAATGATGTATTACTTACTGGCTCACGAGGCACAGGAAAGTCTTCGATTGTACGTGCCCTCCTTACTGAATATTCAGCGCAAGGCTTACGTCTGATCGAAATCGAACGTGATGATTTATCTGACTTACCTAAAATTCAGAAACTCATTGAAAATCGTCCCGAGAAATTCATTGTCTATTGTGATGATCTGGCGTTTAACGCTGAAGATGAAAATTATCGTAGCCTGAAAAGTGTATTGGATGGCTCACTGCAATCAGGTTCAAGCAATTTTATTATTTATGCGACCAGTAATCGCCGCCATTTATTGCCTGAATTTATGCATGAAAATACGCCTGTGCAAAAAGTAGATGTGCCGCAATATACCGAACTGCATCCACAGGAAGCGATTGAAGAGAAAATTTCACTCTCGGATCGCTTTGGCATGTGGCTTTCATTCTATCCAATGGATCAGCAGCTCTATCTACAAATTGTAGAGCACTATATTGTGAAAGCTAATCTGGAATATAACGACTTAGTGCGTAGTGAAAGTTTAAAATGGTGTCAGGCTCGTGGGCAACGTTCTGGCCGTGCCGCCTATCAATTCTCAAAACACTGGATCGGCTCACAAAATCTGGAAAAATTGTCCAACAAAGCGTCTGCATAAATGTCCTGAAAAGCCGTAGCTTTGTCCTTATTTCCGCTTAGCATGGGCAATTGTTTTTCATAACCTACTTTTCAGCTACGATAAAGTTTAGGAAACAAGATGAAAAAACAGTTGCCTCCTACTTCCCTCACCAGCAAAATCATGGGAAAAAGCCTACTCTTGGCGCAGGGTACATTAGATCAAGCAATTCAATACTCAACCCTGCCATTTTCCCAGCCAGACATTATCCGACCACGTACACAAGAAAAGTTCTATACATGGACACATTATGGGATTTTCTTTCCGCTTCTGCCTGAGCCACATCGTTATTTAAATATTATGATTTTGCTCGGCACACCTGGTGCGCTGGCATTCGACCATGATGATATTACTTTGGGTGATCCAAGAAAAACGGCAACATTCTTTTCGAGTACAGCTGCAATCGACGAGCATCTCTTAAAAGCCTACGTCATTCCAGAAAACACCAATATTCAAGACAATGGATCAGTCATCCAACTTGGAGAAGAAGTCTCAATTCAAGGGACATTGCCCCATATTCAACTCAAGGGCGCTTATCATGGCTTAAGTTTTGAATTTGATCTGGATGTGAGCGATCAGGTTTCATGGTTTATCAAAACCCCGATTTATGATCATTTTAGTTTATTGGCAAACTTTAAAGGTCAGATTGAATATCAAGGTCAAGTTACCCCTGCTGAAGGCTTATGTACCTACGAATATGCACGAGCAGCAGGTGCACATGGTGTCGTGAAAAAGCTACTCCCAGAAGCCTATAAATTACCACTTGATTTTTTCACTTATCAAATCATTAATCTAACTGAAACAACTCAGCTACTTCTGACTAAAGCGGATATTCTTGGGCAACCTGCGGCCTATACTTTGCATGTCCGCCACACCGACCGACCTGCTGAAATCTATACCAATGTTGAATTTAAGGTCATCAGCAATCAGCCGAATGCACATGTTTCTCCAAGCGGTAAAAAAATGCGTCTACCGCAACAATTTATCTGGTCTGTCAAAAATAATGCTGATCAGAACATTTTAAATATTACTGCGGAAATCGATAGCCCATTCCGTTATGGACATGGGATTGGTTATGCCAGTGCTTACACTTTTACAGGTGAATATCTGGAACAACCAGTCCAAGGACGTGGTTATATTGAATATATTGATGTTGAAGATCAAAGTTCATTTCAAAAATAAATCTATCTACACGCGTATAGCACCAATAAGTCTTTGAAATGATTCAAAGGCTTATTTTCTCTTTCACTCCTCACTCCGCTTCATATCTGGATAATATTGCTCTCTACTTAAGCATTCATGCTTGCTAATTAAGTAGTTTTTACCTAATATTAGGTAGATCGGTATACATAAGAAATTTCTACAATGAGTTCTAAATCAGCAAAACAAAAAATTCTGGATGCAGCATCAACCTTGTTTTATAACGATGGCATCAGCAACACAGGCATCAATACCATTACAGAGAAAGCCAATGTGGCCAAAATGTCTTTGTATAATAACTTTGCCACCAAGTCAGATCTGATTACTTGCTACATCGAAGCACGTCATCAGGAATGGCTCGACTTATATGAAAAAAGAAAAGTTCAGATTGAAACACCCTTAGATGGAATTCTAGCTGTTTTTGATGCCTATCAGGATCACGCTGAATTTGCCTATGAAAAAGGTTTCCGTGGCTGTGGCTTATTAAATGCTGCCGCTGAGTTTCCTGCACATAGTCCTGAGCGATTAGCTGTCAAAAACCATAAAGATGAAATTGAAGCAATTTTAGTGGGACATTTAAGTCAATTAACCAGCAATCCAGAGCGAGCCAAAGAACTAGCTCTGCTGCTTTCGTTTATTTTAGAAGGATCGATCGCTCGTGCAGGTTTAGAAAGCTCTAGTGATAAAGTATTTGCCGCAAAACACATGGTTCAGCGTTTATTAGAACAAGAGATTGCAAATTGAATAGCTCAATCAACCTAAAAGCTCATTATGGCTTTATTGCGGTTTTAGTGGCCTCTATTTTATGGGGAACAACAGGAACTGCTGCTTCCTATGCACCGAATTTAAGTCCTTTAGCCATAGGCGCAATCGCAATGGGCGGTGGTGGATTACTCCAAGCCTTATTGGCCCATAAAAATATCCGCAGCCACTTACCACAAATTCGCTCTTACTATCCTTTGCTTTTGATTGGGATGGTTTCGGTTGCTATTTATCCACTGGCCTTCTATTCCTCTATGCGGATGGCTGGCATCACGATTGGGACTGTGGTTTCAATTGGATCAGCGCCTTTATTTACCGCATTGCTGGAAAAATTCTTTGATAAAAAAGCACTTTCTAGCCAATGGTTTATCAGTTTCATTTTTGGCGTAGCTGGGGTGTTACTGTTAATGATTGGAGAGTCTCATTCCCAAGGTACAAGCCAAAGCATTGCAACGGATCAGAAAACGATTGGTATTATTCTCGGACTGATCGCAGCACTGACCTACTCCTTATACTCTTGGGCAGCCAAAAAAATGATTGATCGAGGCGTTGATTCAAAAGCATCCATGGGCTTAATTTTTGGTTTCGGCGCTTTAATTCTATTACCGACATTGTTTTTTACGGGAACCAATCTGTTCGATGAACCCGTCAATCTTTATGTCGTGGGTTATATGATGCTGATCCCCATGTTTCTTGGTTATCTGTTATTTGGATATGCCTTAAAGACCATTTCAGCCAGTACCGCGACGACATTGACGTTATTTGAACCATTGGTTGCAGCATTGTTTGCAGTGTTATTGGTTGGCGAGCAATTGGCACCCATTGGTTGGGTCGGTATGGCTTTGATTTTTGTGTGTTTAGCTGTGCTGTCTAAAGCGGATCGTTCACAGTCAATCACCTAGAAAAATTGCTAACCCATTAAAATCGATAAATAGTAATAAAGCGCACACAAAGCTAAAAGCAATGATTTTCCCATTAAAGAATAATGCTGATTTGGCTAGTTTTTTAATGGGTTCATCTTTTTTCAATCCAATGATCGAAAAAATAATGCCAATAAAATTACAGATCACTGAAATGATCCATGCCAAGAAAAAGAACAAATGGATCGGTGGCATTTCACAGATTCGATCAGTCGTACATGGAATACTGAAAACATAGATTGAAAAGCCTGTCACCGCGACGATAAGCAGAATACTTAACCATGCACAGCCATTGGCTGCTTTAACCACCCACATGATCTATTCCTTTTTATTTATATATTATTAAAAAATATTAAAATTATTTGATTATTAAAAAGATTGAGTACTATCGATGCAGAGCAAGACATTGTCTCTGCATCGAAAATAGAGCTTAAAGATTAATATTCTTTTGCCAACTTCTCTAAAGTGGTAAGCATTTTTCTCACTACACTTCTTTTATGATGCAACATGTTCTTAATGTTACTTGGATTAAAACCTGTCAGCTTTGCAATGCCTCGACTGGTCATATATTCACCCGTTTTCGCAAAGTGCTTTTCACTTAACTCGGTTTTCGCATTTGAGAATCGAACTGCCAACTTATAATCATTAAACTCAGACCATGCACCCGTCTTATATTCATCCGCATCAAAGCTACCCTTCTGCTGAGTCGGTTTTTCTCGAAGAATATTATGTAAGCGATTAATGACAATTTTTTCTTCACTTTGTTCAATCAATTGATAAAGTTCAGTTTCTTCAAATGGTCGCCCTAAAGCGATATCTTTTCTATATTGTTCAACTACTTTTTCTTTTGATGCAACCTTCTCCTCACCTTTTTGAGTGAGGCATAGAATCTTGAATAAAGATTCTAGTCGGCCACATGTAAAAATATAAGAAATTTTCAACTTTTGTACTCCACAATGAGTTTTAGCTCATCAAAATAAATAATATATCCAATACTTTATACCATAGCGCCAGTTTCAAGCCTGCGCCATGTACATAAATCAAGAATCTGATTTTTAAATATGAGAATAGGCTAAACTGACCAGCAGCCTAGCAACCAATAACACTGACCATTTGTATTTTAGGTTGGCTTTAACTCTGTCATCGGCCAACGAGGTGTCGTTGTGACCGCCAAGCCATCATGCTGCCCGGCCTTTAAACGCTGATATCCAGCAAAAGCAATCATGGCACCATTATCGGTACATAAAGCAGGTTCTGCATAGTAAACCTGTGCTTTAATTTTCTTCAATGAAGTTTCCAATTGCTCACGTAAGCGAACATTGGCACTCACACCACCAGCAATTACCAAACGCTTAAGACCAGTTTGTTTCAAGGCCTTCACAGACTTTTTCACTAAAGTATCGACAAGCGCTTCCTGAAAAGAAGCAGCCACATCCGCATCGCGATTTTCTTCACCTAACTTTTTCAACTGTACAGAAACCGCAGTTTTCAGACCACTAAATGAAAAGTTTAAGCCTTGATGCAACATCGGACGCGGGAATTCAAATGCTTGTGCATCACCTTGTAAAGCCAACTTCGCAATATTCGGCCCACCTGGATAAGGGAGCTTCATCATTTTTGCGACTTTATCAAAAGCTTCACCCGCCGCATCATCAATCGATTCACCCAGCAATTCGTATTGACCAATACCATAAGCAGCCATTAATTGCGTATGGCCACCAGAGACTAATAGTGCGACAAACGGAAATTCCGGTGGAGTTTCCGAAAGTAATGGTGCCAGCATATGACCTTCCATATGATGTACACCAATAGCAGGTTTATTTAACGCAAATGCTAAAGTACGACCAAATAATGCACCTGTCATGAGCGCACCCATAAGGCCCGGGCCACGCGTATAGGCAACTGCATCAATCTCTTGCTTTGTGACACCACTTTGCTCAAGCAATTGATTAATCAAGGGAATCATTTTACGAACATGGTCACGCGAAGCCAGTTCAGGCACTACACCACCATATTCAGCATGCAGTTTGATCTGACTATATAGAACCTGTCCACGTAAGCCGAGCTCGCTATCATAGAGTGCTAACCCAGTTTCATCACACGAAGTTTCCAAGCCCAAAACAATCATTAAACTGCCTTTACAACGATCAAAAATAATATCTGAGCTATTATAGACTTGTGATCTGAGTTGTAAATGAGTAAAATACTGACCTTCACTTGCGATCTAGTGCATAGTGCGTTAGATCTTATCCATAATCTTAGAGGATTTTACATGCCACAAGTTAAGTTGAAAGAAGGCGAACCAGTAGACGTAGCTATCCGTCGTTTCAAACGTTCATGCGAAAAAGCGGGTGTTTTAGCTGACGTTCGTAAGCGCGAATTCTATGAGAAACCAACTCAAGAACGTAAGCGTAAAAAAGCTGCTGCAGTTAAGCGTTATCAAAAGAAATTGACTCGCGAATCTGTACGTACTACTCGCCTTTACTAATTAATTTGTGATTGACTGCTGAAAATACTATGAATACTTTAAAAAACCAGATTACTGACGTGTTAAAAAACTCAATGCGTGCCAAAGATATGGCAACAGTAACGGTTATTCGTGGTGTACAGGCAGCAATTAAGCAAATCGAAGTCGATGAGCGCATAGAGCTTGACGATGCTCAGGTTCTTGCGGTCATTGAAAAGCAAATTAAACAACGTAAAGAATCGATCAAAGCCTTTCAAGGCGCTGGTCGTGATGATTTAGCTAGTAAAGAACAAGCCGAAGTTGAGGTTATTTCTCAATTTCTACCAGAAGCTATGACTGAGGAAGAGCTTGATTCTATCATTGAGCAAACGATTGCTGCTCAAGAAGCTACTAGCATGAAAGATATGGGTAAGGTGATGAATTCTCTACGTCCGATCATAGCCGGGCGTGCCGATCCTGCACAAGTTTCTTCTAAAATTAAAGCAAAATTAAGCTAATCCGCTTAACTTCCTTTCTATTCCCCTGCTTTATTTAAAACTGGATTCATTTCAACAATGAACCCAATGTCTTGGTTTTATTTAAAATCACACTGAACATTATATTTCGCAAGCATTTGCATCTCTTTGGATTCGGCAACCTGCTTGATTAAATCCTGCTTGGTCATATTCGCATATTGCGGTGGCAATGAAGAACGATTACGTTCAATTGCATCTGACATGTCCTGAATATAACGTTGATTAATCTGGCAATATTTAGCCTGCTGCTCAGGCGTAAACTGGGTAAGTTGCGGATTTAAGCCACGCAAAAAACCACGAATATCCTGCGCATAGGTACTACGAATTTTATCCACTGCATTTACATATTGTTCAACAGATGCTGCTGAACTTGTCCCCACTGTGCTTAATGCAAAAATTAAAACTAAAATCTTTTTCATAAATATTCTAAGTGCTCAGCAATTGCTTACGCCCGCCATCTTATCTCAATTCAATAAAATTTGGTTTATGCTCCAGAAAAAATTCTTGTTTAGGAGCAGGTAATTCACCTTCAGTCACCGTACCCAAACGTAAACGAATAATATTCGGCAAATCTGTACGATAGGAATAAAGTGGACTGGCACAGTTTTGACAAAATACACGTGCCTTGTTGGACGTATGAAAATACTCTTTCAGTTGCTCACGCCCAGAAATCAGCTCGAATTTACTCTGCTCAAGTGGACTATTCCAACCTGCTATTGAACCTTGTGCCTGCTGGCAATGAATGCAATAGCACAAGATGCTGTTTTCAATTTCCCCATAATATTGATACTGTACAGCACCACACAAACATTGCCCTTTAATCATTTTATTTTCCTGAATTTTTTAAACTGGTTTTAGATTTTCATACGCCGTTCATCTTGCATTTGTTTTAGGCGTGACTCGATTTTGGCCGACATTGCCAAATTACCTTTTGCTAAACGCTGGGCATGTAGCATCGATTTAATCGCATTTTCCTCATATCCCGACCAATACTCAGCTTCTGCACGATAGCACAATACATTAATTGCCTGTAGAGATGAGCTTTTATCCAGATTGGTGGCACGTTGTAATAATTGCCAGCCTTCAATATCTCTTTGGTTTTTATGAATAAAACGTTGCACTAGACTTTGTGCCTGAGCAATTTGCCCCTGTCGAATCAAGACTTCTGTCAGCTTATAGGACAATGCCCGATTTTCAGGCATGGTTCTTTGTACCGAACTAATGCTACTGCTGGCTTGCTCAATTTTATTTTGACCTAAATAAATATCTGTCTGAATCAAAGGGATCAGAACGTGATTCTTCAATTTTTGTTTTACCAGATCCAGATTTTGCTGCGCCTGCGTATAATCACCGCGCTCTAGATAAAACTTGCTGAGCGCAAGTTGCGCTGCGGTATTGTTCTGGTTGGCCAATGCCTGTAACTGGATTTCTGTAGCCTGATTGGAAACAACAGAGGTGTACAGTTTCAAAATTTCAAAATCAATGTCATATATTTTTGATTTAACTTTAGGCAATTGATTGGCACGCAAACGCGCCTCACTCATACGTTCTGTGGTTAACGGGTGGGTATACCAGAAATCGGGCAAGAAACTCACTCGGCTGGTCGCCCGATGCATGGTTTCAAAATAATCCGCCATACTTTGTGGGTTATAGCCAGCAGCATACATAAATTGCATGCCAATACGATCCGCTTCACGTTCCTGATTACGGCTATAACTGAGCTGCTTGTCCATTAATGCTGCTTGTGTTCCAAGCATCACTGCCGAACCTGCATCGCCATCGGCCTGAGAGGCAATGGCTGCACCGACGATAATCCCTGCCAATGCCAATAAACCCTGCCCTTTGAATGCTTCTTGTGAACGACTGTAATGTCGCTGTGCCACGTGCGCAATTTCATGCGCCATAACGCCAGCAATCTCATCCAGATTTTTTGCAGAAGTAATCAGCCCCGTATTTAAGGCAAATAGTCCACCTGGTACAGCAAAAGCATTAATTTGAGGATCTTTGACAATGACCAGACCAATCGGCTGGCCTAACTGGGTCTGGCTTAAAATGCCTGAGAAAACTTGTAAAAACTGATCTTCTAGCCATGCATCTTGCACAGTTGGCATTTGACGATGCACTTCACGATAAACTTTTTCGCCAATAAATTTTTCTTTTTGTTGGTCGAGTAAACCGATACCGCTGCCAATTTCGGGTACTTCTGTTTGCCCAGCCGTCACCGTAGGTAAAAAGACCTGAGTATGAGTAAGTTGAGTTGTGGCAAACAAGCCACATGCAAGCAGCAACGATCTCAAGTGGTTTCTCTATGATTTTAATAAAGAAATTTAATATAGCATTGAAAAAAGGAGAAATTTGCAACAATGTGTTATAAAAGGCAGAAAAATCCTGCCTTATTTTATGATTTTTGCAAGCGACGCAAATGATTGGGGCTAAATGTAACGTTGATCAACACTGAATTTTTCAGGGAATTTTGCATTAATCTCGGCATAGAACGACATGATTTCCGTCATATCTTTTTCATAATCCCCTGTCGGATAAACGATTTTTCCCACGCCTGTCTTTTTCTTAGCATAGTCCATATAAGCCAAGGCAATGGGTACACCTGCAGTAATCGCGACATGATAGAAACCAGTTTTCCACTGTTCCTGTTTTGCTCGCGTTCCTTCTGGTGTCACCAACATGACTAATTTAGGATGTGTTTTAAATAGGTTGCTCATGAGCTGAACCATACTTGGACGTTCCTGACCTTCCAGCTTCACACTACGATCAATGCCGATTCCACCCATCGCCCGTACAAAAGGGCCAAATGGAAACTTCATATAGCTATCTTTGATGGTGATACGCACATTAACACCGAGCGCTTTCAAGGCCAAACGTGCATAAAGCGCATCCCAATTGCTGGTGTGCGGAGCAGCAATCATGACACATTGGTCAATATTCAGATCCCAATGATTGTCAATTTCCCAGCCCATTAAACCTAAACTTTGTTCAGCTAATTTCTCAAACACCAGACGCCCCAAGATGAAGTCATAAAGGGCGCAAGTGTAGCAATATTCACCAGTTTAAAAAGATCGACTCGTGCAATAATGCAGCAATCAAATGCTCAGCATTGTAAGCAATTATTCGAATTTTGGATTGACCAGATAACGCGGCGTCCGATCTTCTAGAGCCTCAATCAGGTTTTGATAAGCAAGATTTACCATCTTCTTGCGTGTTTCGGCTGTTGCTGAGCCTAGATGTGGTACAGTCACAGCATTGGGTAATTCGAATAAAGGAGAGCTTTGCAAAGGTTCTTTGGTATAAACATCCAGCCCCGCTGCAAAGATTTTGTTTTGCTGTAATGCGTCAATCAATGCATTTTCATCGACCACTGAACCACGGGCAATATTGACGAATACTGCATGTTTCTGCATGAGATCAAACTCTGCTGCGCCAATCAGCGCTTTCGATTCAGTATTTAAATCAACGGCGACTACGATAAAATCAGACTGTGCAAGCAGTTGATCAAGCTCTCGATATTGGGCATTGAAGGCTTGTGCAACTTCAATTTTTTCACGGCGGTTATGGTACAAAATATTCATATTGAAACCATAAAAACCACGACGGGCAATGGCAGCGCCAATATTTCCCAGACCAATAATACCTAAGGTTTTTCCAAAAACATCGACACCAAACTGCTCAGTCGATACGGTACGTTTCCATTGCCCCTGTTTGGTCCATGCATCCAGATATGGAATTTGACGCGCTGCACTGAGCAATAATGTAAAAGCAAGATCGGCCGTTGTTTCAGTCAATACATGTGGTGTATTGGCCAACCATATTTTTCTTTGATTCAGATAATTTACATCGTAGTTGTCGTAACCTACCGAAACGGTAGAAATCACTTTTAGTTTTTGTGCTGGCGCTAAATTGCTTTCATTCAGTAAGCGCCCTGCACCAATCATGGCATCGGCATCGACTACTTCAGTTCGGATTTGTTCATTGATATCACCAAGCTTGGGATTCAGTACCACCACCTGATAATCTTGCTGTAACTGCGCTATAACGTCTTGGTCTATTTGGCTAAATACAACGACTTTCTTCATTATTAAATTCCGCTCTTTATTGCATGAGCTGCCACAACCGTCGTTTTAATAAAGGTTGAGCCAGCATTTCTTCCAAACTCGCTAAATGTAATATATTAGAATGCTGAATAAAGTCCAGTTGACCTAAGCATAATATTTTTTTACTGGTGGCTGTCGCGTCCAGAAAACCTTGAATATATGAAGACAATCCTCGGCTTTCCTGAAAAGCAGCCAATGGAAATGGCCATTTCAACTCGGCATATTGTCCCAGTCTGGCCTTTTGAATATTTTGCCATAACTGGCGTTGTGCATCGTTTAACTGACTGCTTTCTAATAAAATAGCGCAGTTTTCCAAGACATACATTTGCAATTCAAATGCTGGAATCTGGGCGGTAATCACGATCTGTTCTTTTTCAACAACCGCTTCTTTAACCACAGCTTCTGCAACAACTTTTGCTTGTTGAGGACGTTCAATTTCTGTGACTGGTGCTGTCTGTGGAGTGACTTGGATGTCTTGCGCAACAGGTGCAGTCTCAAAGGTAAGCACAGGTGCTTGTTGAACTTCTTCAACCACTTGATCTCGCCAGAGGCTGGCTGCAGTATTTTTTTGACATACGACTTCCCTAGGAATCCAGACATCTATTCCTAAAGTTGCTAATACGTTTCTCTGCTGCCCGATCATCTTACCTACTCATTGTCTACACTTACAGTCATTTTCAATACTGTAACGCCCGATAGTCTAACATAAACCAACCTCCTCGAAATGGCTTCCTTTTGCTCAATCACGCCATTACATCTTCAGTCTCATACAGAAAAGACGCATCTCATTCATTTAGGCAAATATTCAATAAAAATAGGCAACCTTTCATTCGTCGGCTTTTAGATAATATTTCATCATTTTGTCGCTTTGACTTTTTATTACTGTTGTATCGAATGCTCAAATGAAAAGGTTGACTCCATTTATGCTTATTCTTTTTGCGATCGCTGTGGTGCTGCTTATTGTGAGCAGTTTCATCTATACGCAACAACCCTTATTTGGTAAAAGCCCTTCTGGCGAACGCTTGCAATTGATTGAAAGTTCTCCCAATTATCGCCAAGGCCAGTTTCGTAATTTAATTGAAAAATCGGGGATGAGTGAAGGTTCCAGTATTGTGGTCGAACTTTATAAGACCTTTATCAAAACCATTCCACATCGTAATCCAATTGACCCTATTCCTTCGATTAAGACCAATTTAAAAACACTGGATCCACAACAAGATGTGATGGTCTGGTTTGGGCATTCGTCTGTATTCATGCAGCTGCATGGCAAAAAGTTTCTGATTGATCCAGTCATGAGTGGCAAAGCCTCGCCTTTTCCTTGGGGCACACGCGCCTATAAAGGAACGGATATCTATCAGGTTGAGGATTTACCCGATATTGATTATTTACTGATTTCGCATGATCACTATGACCATCTGGACTATGACACCATTGTTAAACTCAAAGACAAGGTCAAATATGTCATTACAGGTCTGGGTGTAGGTGAACATTTCGAATATTGGGGTTATTCGCGTGACAAGCTGATTGAAAGAGACTGGGGAGATAAAATTGAGTTCGATGATGGCATCCGTATTATCACTGAAACGACCCACCATGACTCAAGACGAGCTTTTGACGGCGGTAAAAACCTTTGGGTGTCCTTTGTGATCCAATCGCCTGATAAAAATATTTTCTATACGGGCGATGGTGGATATGACCAGCACTTTGCAGAAATTGGCAGGAAATACGGGCCATTTGATTGGGCCTTAATGGAAAATGGTCAATACGATCCAGCTTGGCGCTCAGTCCATTGTCATCCGGATGAAGTGGCTCAAGCCACAGAAGAACTGAATGCACGCAATATGATTCCTGTACATCATTCAAAATTCAGTTTGGCCAAACATGCATGGAATGAACCGATTACCCGTATTGTCGAATATTCGAGAACACGCAATTATCGCCTTGCGACGCCGATGATTGGTGAACTGATTGAACTCGATAATGAACAGCAAGTCTTTCAACAATGGTGGAAAAATATTCGTTAACTGAACCTGTCTCATCCAGCCTCATTTCCATGAGGCTTTTTTATTTCCCCCTATCACAGACATTTTCACAGCTTCGTCAGATTAGGCAAACAACCCTGCATTTCAGGTGATTCTCCCGTTTAACTTTAAGCTTAAATAGAACCATCAACACTCAAGAAGATGAGTCATAAATACCTATTTTCTTGGAAAATTATTTATATCGTTGGGAGTCCAAAATGAAACATGTGTTAATACTAGGCGCAGCAGGACAAATTGCTAAATGGGCGATTGAGCTGCTGGCAAATGAGCCTGACCTCACACAAACACTCTTGGTTCGTGATGCAAAAAAATTAGGTTCGGATTTACCTGAAAATGCCAAGCTTATTGAGGCAGATGTGTTGGATCTGGAACAGCTAAAGCAGGCGATGCAAGGACAAGATATTGTCTATGCAAATCTGGCGGGTGAATTAGAAACGCAAACACAGAATATTATCACTGCAATGCATGCGACAGGTGTAAAACGTATTATTTTGATCAATTCATTAGGAATTTATGATGAAGTCAAAGGCAAATTCGGTGAATGGAATAACAAGGAAATTGGTATTTATCTTGGTCCGTATCGTAGAGCAGCAGATTTATTAGAAACTTCTGATCTGGACTATAGTATTTTACGTGCAGCATGGTTAACGAATGAAGATGAAATTGATTATGAAATAACTGAACGTCATGAAGACTTTAAAGGTACAGTCGTTTCACGTAAAAGTGTAGCTGCACTGGTGGTGAAAATTATCCAGACACCAAGCTTCGCCTCACGACAAAATTTAGGCATCAATAAACCGAACACAGATGCAGATCGCCCCTACTTTATGTAAAGGGGTAAAAAGAAATCGGACAGGCGTTGGAGCATTGTCCGATTCTGCCAAAGGAGCAGCAAAAGGAATAGGAAATTTTAAACTGCGATCTGTTGTGCTTTAAGATGGGCATCTTTTAAAGCATCTGTTCTTAACGCCGCCATATCCAGACCTTCAGCATAGACAAAATCAACCTGATGGATTCCCATCAAGCCTAAAACAGATTGAAGATAAGGTGTTACTGCATCGGTCGCTTGCCCAACATGAATCCCACCGCGACTACTCATCACAATGGCTTTTACCCCTTCCACCAAGCCTTGCGGATAGGTTTCTGTATATCTGAAAGTATGGCGGGCACGAGCAACCAGATCAAACCAGTTTTTCAATTGCGTCGGTACATTCAGGTTGTACATCGGTGCACCGATCAGCAATAGATCAGTTGCCTTAAGCTCAGCAATTAATTCATCCGATAATTGAATAATTTCCTGAATTGGCGCTGCGACATTTTCAGCACCACGTAAGGCGTGGAATATTTCAGCATCCAGTACAGGTAAGTTTAAAGTGGTTAAATCACGAATAATGACTTCATCTTGCACACCATTTTCAGCACGTTGCGTTAAAAATGCATCAATTAAACGATTGGTTTGCGAGTTATCACCCATGATGCTCGATTTTAATACCAACACTTTCGCCATGTTTGTTCTCTATATCTTTGATGTCGCCATCTTACTACTATATTTTATTCACCAGTAGTGATACTATTTCATAAAATTGATTCCAAAAACTCCACAATAATGCAAACAGAACTCAGCACGATTTCAATCTTTGTCGCCGTTGTTGAAGCTGGTAGCTTTTCCAATGCCGCAGAACAATTACATCTGACCCGTTCAGCGGTCAGCAAAAGCATTGCCCGTCTGGAAGATCGTCTTGGTGTCTCTTTATTTAAACGCACCACCCGCACATTAAGCTTAACTGCTGAAGGCACCTTATTTTATGAACACAGTCGTCGGGCCTTAACAGAAATCACCACAGCGGAAACCTTGCTGGATCAAGGTAAAATCAGTGCCACAGGTCTGTTAAGAATTTCAGCCCCTGCACTGTTTGGGCAACTCTATATTGCGCCCTTGATGGTTAACCTTGCGCAACAACATCCAGACTTACAAGTTGAGCTTTCTTTAAATGACCGGACTGTGGACTTGGTTGATGATGGTTTTGATCTGGCCATCCGTATTGGGACATTGCCAGATACCACCCATTTAGTCGCAAGGAAACTTGGGGATCATCGCATGTTACTTTGTGCGACACCTGAATATCTAAAGCGCTCTGGCCCAGTAAATACACTGGACGACCTACAGCAACATACCACCATCGCCTACTCTTATTCGGGACATCTGCAAAAGTGGTATTTACAAGATGAAAATAAACAAGCCTACTCGCTAAAGCCCAAAGCCAAATTTATGCTCAATGATATGCAAGCCATTAAAAAGACGGCTTTATCGCATCATGGCATTGCGTGGTTACCAGACTGGCTCATCCATACCGAACTCCATGACGGTACTTTGCTACAAGTACTGGAAAATTACTCAAGTATGTATTTCCCGATCCATGTGGTATGGCCGAACTCGCCTTATATGCCGCTCAAGACTCGCTTGGCTATTGATGAATTCGTCGACTGCTTACCGCAGCAACTGACCACGCCAATCTAAGCAAGCTGCCATAAAAAAGACAGGATAAACCTGTCTTTTTTGCTTCACGCAAGGATTAAAGGTGTTGTTTAAAAAACGGAATGACTTTTTCTAAAGCTTTCGCTACAGACTCTGGCTGATCATACAATTCATAGTGCGATGTATTTTCCAAAACCAAAAGTTCTTTCTGCTTTGAGGCGGCACGATTAAAAATTTCATAGCCATCCCGATAAGCACCAAACGCACCCGGCTTATCTCCAATCACGACCAAAATCGGTTGAGTAAGCAATATTTCTGATAAATGAAATGCATCCCAGCCCAATGCCACACTCATCCGTGAGAACAAAGCACGGGTTGCACCATTCGGCTGTTGCCCTCGTGACGTTTTGTAGTAATCCGTTGCTTCTAAAGGATCAATATCGGTGATCCCTGCTTGTTTACCTGCCTCCACTGAAGCAGGAAGAAAATCATTGACCAAGTGTGCCGCACCACGCGCTTCAGCGGTACGCTGTTGTGCAATAGCATCAAGGCCATCAATTAAAGCCTGCCCTGTACCGCCATAGCCTTCACGCATCATTCGACCAAAATTTACTCCTGTAATTGAGGTAATCGCTTTAAGACGACGTTCAGTTAATGCCGCATTTAGGACATAAGCACCGCCACCACAAACGCCTAATGCACCAATACGATTTTCATCCACGAACTCTTGTGTAACTAGATAATCTACGGCATAGCGAATGTCTTCAACGCGATGATATGGGTTTTCGATAAATCGTGGTTCTCCACCGCTTTCCCCTTGAAAAGAGGCATCCAGCACTAAAACCACAAAACCAGCTTCTACCAAGGCTTGACCATAAATATTGCCTGAGGTTTGTTCTTTGCAGCTTCCGATGGGATGAACGCTGACAATCGCAGGATATTTCTTGCTTCGATCAAAATCATTGGGGAATAAAATATTTGCTGCCGATTCCCATGCCAAATTTTTATATTGAACTGCTTGCATGCTGAGTACCTCACCAGATGATTACGTATAACGAAAATCCGTGTTTTAGACTGGATTTTTGCTTTTCATGCAATGAGTATAGAATTGTAAAACCTGTTTAAATTGCCTATTTTGACGGGATATTTGCCTATTTTATTTATTCATACTGATTCAAAATTTAGTTATGATTTTCAATCAGATATAACAACCAGCGCCACCTAGTACGCTGGCCCCTCATCCTCTCAAGCATTAAACTCTTTAAATCAGTTGTAAGTCCTGAATATCTCTTTGCGGTGCATTACCAAACAATCGTGAATATTCACGGCTAAATTGCGAGGCACTTTCATAACCGACCAATCCAGCCGCATGTCCAACGTCCAGATGTTGATTCAACATCAAATGCCGTGCTTCTTGTAAGCGCAATTGCTTTTGATACTGTAACGGACTCATTCCTGTAATTTCACGGAAATGCTGTCTAAACGTGGAAGGACTCATATAAGCCTGCTCTGCCAGATCATCCATCCGAACTGCCTGCACAAAATTCTGCTTTAACCATGTCACAGCCTTGGCAATCTTCTGACTGACGGAACCCGTCTTGATCAACTGGCGTAAATAAATAGCATTTGCACCAGTGAGCAAACGGATCATGATCTCTTGTTGCAAGATTGGATAAAGCAGTGGCAATAGAACAGGCTCATTCAACAAATTCACTAAGCGCTGAATGGTCTCAAGTAATGCATAATCAATCGTTTGAACACCAAATGAAGGATAAACCTGTTCATTCAGCTTTCCCTGTCCCATCTCGGCAACAATTTCCCGAATCAGTTGTAGATCCAGCTGTAACATCAACCCAAGAAAAGGCTGATGTTTGATACTATTTCGTGTATGACTAATCACAGGAATATCAATTGTGGTCAACATCGACTGTCCAGCGGTATAGGTCAGAATCTGCTGTCCCACAATGATTTGTTTCTCACCCTGTAACACCATGCCTAATCCGAGCTGGTAAATACAATGAGTCGCTTCTGGTTCAGAACGGCGATGCAAGGACAAGGCAGGAATCGCGGTTTGATGATCGCCATCCGTTGTAATGAGCTGGTTGACTGCCTGCACTAGAGCCGTCATCACCTCATTCTGATCTTCATGAAACATCATACTCTCCTGCCTCCACCTAAACACGCCTCAAGCTTGCTTTGCTTTAGCCTGATAGAGCTTGAACCAACCTTCTCGTACCTGTATTTCCTGCCATAAATGATCTGGAATACTCAAATGAGGGACATCAGCAGGATTGAGTTCCACCGTAATTTCGTCATATCGCCCCTGTTGGGCCAGCTCAACCCAGTTCGGATTCATGACTAATGCTTTAGCAATGGCAATGAGTGGTAAACCTAAATCTAAAGCCTGTTCGGCCTGCTGCGGTGTGCGTAACAAACCTGCGGCAATCACAGGAATACGATTCGCAACGCGTTGCAAGACCTGTTGAATGGTCAACTGCTGCTCAAGATTGTGTTTAGGAACAGCGTGTAACACATCGGTTAATGACACATGCAAATAATCAACACCATCGGCAATTAACTGATCGATCAGCGCCAAACTATCGGCAATCTCTAAACCCTTGTCCTCATATTCCTCAACAGAAATACGATATCCCAAAGCAAAAGGACGTTGCGCATGTTCCTGAATAATGCGCTTTACTTCCCGTACAACGGCTAGCGGAAACGTCATCCGCTTCTCTAATGAACCACCCCATACATCGTCACGCTGGTTATACAAAGGCGAAAAGAAATTCTGAATCATAAAGCCATGCGCACCATGCAGTTCAACGCCATCAAATCCAGCCTCTATCGCTCGACGCGTCGCCTCACCAAAATCACGGATTAACTGTAAAACTTCATCATGTGACAATGCGCGACTAGCAAGCTGCTGATGTTTAAATGGGCCTGCGCTAATGGCGACAGCACTGGCGCTCACAATATCGGCATCAGGAATCAGGTCAGGAATGGCTTTGATGCCTGCATGAAAAATCTGCAAGATGGCGGGTGCACCACCACTTTTAGCCGCTTGGGCCAATTGCGCCAGACTTGGTGTGAACCGATCATCAAAACCAGCAAATTCACGGGTAAACCCAAGTCCGCTCTCCTGTACATGTGTACAACCTGTAATCACCAAGCCCACGCCTTTAACACGCTCACGCATGTATTCAAGTTCCTGAGTTGAAATAGTACCGTCATCATTTGCCGACCATGTGGTCATCGGTGCCATAACGATTCGATTACGCAAACTCAATGCTGAAGTTAGTTGAAAGGGCTGGAATAATTTAGAATTCACGGAGGACACCATTATTCATATTGAATTGGGGATTTTTCAGAAGTAGTAAGTTGGCCAGCAACCTGACCAACTCCAAATAGCGAGAATAAAATCAAAAATCAGAATTAAAGATTGGCCTGATAGAATGGAATCAGCTTATCTAGCGCAATCTTGACGGGTTCAGGCTTGTCATATAAGTCGTAATGTGACCAACCTTCAACCACAACCAGTTCTTTATTGGTCGATGCCGCACGATTGATAATTTCAAAACCATCACGATATGCACCAAAACCACCTGGCTTACTTCCCACCACAACCATCAAAGGTTGAGTTAATAAAATTTCTGCCAGATGGAAAGCATCCCAGCCAACAGCAACTGCATTGTGAGAGAACAATGTTTTATTTACGCCATTCGGTTTTTCACCGCGTGCTGTACGGTAATATTCGGTTGCTTCCAAAGGATCAATATCGGCATGATCGGCTTTTGCAGCTTCTACCGTTGGATAGAGACCCTGATCGACTCTAAGCGCTGCGCCTCTGGCCTCAGCCGTTCTTTGTGCTGCAATAGCTTCTAAAAATGCAATCGGATTACCAGCGCTGGCTTCACGCATAACACGACCATAATTTGCGCCTGTAATCGTTCCTACGGCTTTAATCCGGCGTTCGGTCATAGCGGCATTGATCGAGTAACCACCGCCACCACAAATGCCTAAGACACCAATTCGGTTTTCATCGATATAGTCCAGTGTAACCAGATAATCAACCACAACGCGAAAGTCTTCAACACGTAGCGATGGATCTTCAATATAGCGCGGCTCTCCACCACTTTCGCCCTGAAAGCTTGCATCAAATGCAATCACCACAAAACCAGCCTTGGCAAGGGCTTCACCATACACATTCCCCGAGGTTTGTTCTTTGCAACTGCCAATTGGATGTGCACTGATAATGGCTGGATATTTTTTGTTTTGATCAAATGCAGGGGGAAAATATAGATCTGCGGCAATATCCCAATAGGTATTTTTGATTTTAACTGCTTCCATTTCATCACCTCTTGAATGTCGGAAATAGTAAACAAAGAAGTCTTTGCTGATGTGATCAGTTTAGAGACTTGCTACAAATCAAAGTTGCCTATTCTTGAAGATTGTTTGCCTATTTTGAGGATTTAATGCTGTAAATCTTGACGAGGACTGTTGCCGAACAATCGTGAATATTCACGCGTAAATTGTGACTGACTCTCATAACCAACCAGATCAGCAATTTGCTGCACATTCATGGCTTGCGATAAAACTAGCTTTCGAGCCTCCTGTAATCTCAATTGTTTTTGATATTGCAACGGTGTCATACCCGTCACTTGCTTAAAATGATTTCTCAATGTCGCTGCACTGATATTTACCTGTTCGAAAGCAGTTTCTATACAGTTTTCTTGAAGAAAGTTATTTCTTAACCATTGGATTACACTAAAAATATTCTGATCTGAAGCCTTTGCTTTCACCAGATTCCGCAAATAACGCCCATGTTCGCCAACCAGTAAACGGATAATAATTTCTTGCTTTATCAGTGGAGCGAGTTGCTCAACCAGTGTCGGTTGCTCGATCAGTCCGACTAGACGCGTTAACGCATCAACCAAACCATGATCCATAAATTCAATAGAAAATGCAGGAAAATTTTTGAGTTCTATCCTTTCATCCAATGTCTGCACTGTTTCAATAATCAGATTCAGATCCAGTGTGAGCATCATTCCTAAAAACGGTTCATGATAAGAGGCTTGGGTAACGCGACTAATGGCGGGCAAATCAATCGTAGTGAGCATCGTTTGACCAGCGCCATAACGATACACTTTATCGCGGATAAGCACCTCTTTTTGCCCCTGCAACACAATACCCAGACCAAGTCCATAGATACAATGAATGGATTGCTTGGCGGTACGACGATGCAAAGAGAATCCTGAAATTTCCGTCTGGAAATCTTCGATTTGAACCAGCCCATCGACTCTATGTGCTAAACCTTTGACTCGTTCTGATATCTGATCGGACTCATCCATCGCAAAACCTATCCACTTAAATCTCTCAAGTTACAGAGCCTATCCTATATTGAATAGCTATAAGCCTTGTCGCATCCGTTGAATATCCCGCTGGGGCGACTCCCCAAATAAACGACTATATTCACGGCTAAATTGTGAGGCACTTTCATAACCAACCAGCCCCGCTGCCCGTCCTGCATCAACATTCTGATTAAACATCAAATGTCGGGCTTCCTGTAAACGTAGCTGCTTTTGATATTGCAATGGGCTCATGCCAGTCACAGCACGAAAGTGCTGCCTGAAAGTCGAAGGACTCATAAACGCTTTATCCGCCAAATCATCCATACGCATGGGTTGTACATAGTTATGCTTGAGCCAGCTCACCACCTGATGGATTTTATGATGTGCCGAACCTGATTTCACCAATTGCCGTAAATAAATTCCATGCGGACCATTGAGTACCCGCACAATAATTTCTTTCTGAATCAGGGGAACCAGATGAGGAATCATCACTGGTTCATCTAGCACTTTCACCAATCGCAAAAATGCATCCACCAATGCTGCATCGACCGACTCCACGGAAAATGAAGGATGATTCTGCTCTGATTCCATCCATAATTCTTGAGGCATATCAGCAATCACCTGATTCACCATTTGTAAATCAAGTAACAGTAAAACGGCTAAAAAGGGCTTCTGCGGTGAAGCCTGAACAATATGGGAAGTAACGGGCAGATCAATCGTGGTCAGCATACTTTGCCCTTCTGAGCATTGATAGACCTGATCCCCAATAACGACTTGTTTCTGCCCCTGCAAAATTATGCCAATGCCTAGATTATAAATACAATGCGCACTGTCTGTCGGATGTTTGCGACTATGAAATGAAAGCTGTGGAATGTCCGAGACATGGTCGCCCTGCACCTCTGTAAAACGTGCAATTGCGTTAATCAGTTGCTCGGTCGGTATATGTCTTTCTACAGAAGTCGCCATACAAGCTGTTTATCCCAATAAAACGTTAAATCAGAACCAATAATTTGATATTAAAACACTTTAATTTATGAAATGTGCATTGCGTGATATCACTTTCAGCTTAATCAAGCTGGGGGCAAAGAGTATATAAGGATTTGGTAATACCCATTACGATTAAAAATATTATAAAACTCTCAGAACTTCATCCCACTTGGTTAAATAACTGGGAGATTTATGATTCTGGGTCATACTCCATGTCCGTCCATGCGGCGTAATTAACCGACCTAACGTCATGGCATCCCGACCAAATTTCTTATTGATTTCATCAAAGGCCAGTGACAGGTTCCGTCGGGCAATCAGCTCATCCGTATCGTGGAACAGATCAACTGAGTGACTACGTTGCGGAATAATATCCAGTAAAATCACTTCGGCTTTTTTATAGCGGTGTCCTGCCTGATAAATACGGTCCAGACCTTGTTGCACGGCTTTCGTGATCTCAAGTCGATCATCACTATAATCCGCCAGATACACCACCGTAAACGGACGATAGTAATTTTCTTTATTAAAGCGATTGGTACGGATACTCACCCCGACCGCTTTACAGAGTAAGTTCTGTTGCCTCAGCCGCTCTACCGCACGTAAGGTAAATTCAGTTAAAGCTCCGCTTAGGCTATTCTTATCTTCAATCGGCTGACCAAAAGAACGGCTACTCAATACTTGCTGACGATCAGCGATCACATCTTCAATTTCCAGACAGGCCATACCCTGTAATTCTTTCACCGTATTTTCCATCACCACTGAAAAATACTTTCCCATCATTTTGGGATCAGCTTGTACCAAATCCATAACCGAGTAGATATTCATTTTTTCCAGACGTTGCCGAATCTTGCGACCCACGCCCCAAACTTCACCAGCAGGCATGTTTCCCAGCAAGCTCTCAATCACACAGGGATCTTCATCCACCATATTACAGACACCGTTAAAACTGGCATGATTCTTGGCTAAATTATTGGCAAGTTTCGCCTGCGTTTTGGAATAGCCAATACCAATACAACATGGAATACCCAACCATTTTTTGATTGTGTCTATAATCTGTTGGGCATATTCACTTAAATCATAACAATGTTGATAGGCCGTCAATTCCAGAAAACTTTCATCTATCGAATAGATTTCCTGCTCACAAGGATCAACGAAATTCCCCAATATATTCATGAAACGGCGTGATATTTCCGCATATAAGGCATAATTACTGGAAAACACCTCAACCTGATGTTGCCGGATAATGTCCTCAATCTGAAATACGGGTGCAGCCATTTTGATACCGAGTTTTTTGGCTTCATAAGAACGAGAAACTACACAACCATCGTTATTGGACAGCACCACCACAGGACGATTTTCTAACTTTGGATTGAACACGCGCTCACAACTGACATAGCAGTTATTCACATCAATCAAGGCAAAAATACGTTGTGGCAGACTCATCGGCTTATCTCATCGGTTTCAGGTTGTAAGTCACAACGCCCCAGATCAGTAGCTCTTGGCCTTCGCTAATATAAATATCCTGATAGTCAGGATTCTCGGCTTTTAACCAGACTTTTGGTGGATTGAAATGATGATCAATCATTAAACGTTTTACGGTAAAGTCATTGTCAATTAAGGCGATAACGATATCACCCGATTTGGCAGATAGGCTACGATCCACTACGAGAGGATCATCAACATCAATGCCCGCATCCAGCATTGAAAGCGAATTTGCCTTGACGATAAAAGTAGAGTTTTCATTACGAATTAAAAACTGATTTAAATCCAGTGCTTGTTCAATATGATCCTGAGCAGGCGATGGAAAACCCGCTGCAACACGTTCCGTTGCAAGCGGAATATGGTAAAGTCGATCATTATTGGCTTGTACATTTTGTATTTTCAATGAGGAGGTCAAATCAGAACGTGAGCCTGTTTTGACATTATTTCGTAACCAGTTTTTGATGAAATCAACCTGAGACTCAGGTACACGAATCACTTTGGTTGGTTCACTGAACTGGGCCTTTCGTCCAGCATTGGCTCTGGCACCGCCATGTTCAAATTCCGTTTTTTTGGTCATATCCCCCCCTTACCCAAGTCTAAAATGCGTTTAAATAATTTAACTTGAAAAAGTTACAAATTCAAGTTGACGGCCAATTAATTTTGCATAACAATAAATCCCATAGATCAGATTTTGGCTTGTTTAACTTAGACAAGGATGTGAAACAAAGCAAATTAATGATTTGAATGAATAACTTATGATTTTTAAAGATTGTCTTAAAAGAGTAAGTTATTGATCTGATTCATAAATATTTCTGATCTTTCAGCAGTTAGGTTTTATTCAAATATTTTTGATGTGGAGACATGAAAAATGAACAATCAACGTGATGCTATTTTAGGTTATGCAGACGAACAACATGCATATTTTATTCGTCTGATTGAAAACAATACCGTACTTGGCAATAGCTATGGGCTCTTTTGTGAAAGTCCAGACAGTGAAAGTGCCGAGAGTATTATGACCACACTTTTCCTCAAGAAATCCTTCTGGTTAAATGGTTCAGAATTTAATGATATCGTGAAAGGCCTCAACCCAATTACTTGATCAAGAACACCCTGAAAATGATATTTGATTTAGAAAGAGCTTGGACTCCGCACGTCAACCCGCCAGCTCTTTAAATCATCTCCCGTGCAGTACCCGAGATATTGATAGAATAAAAATAATTGATGAAGAAAAAGATATTTTTTATGATCGGCAACAACAGAACCCACTTATTTTAATGCTAAGTGGGTTTTCTATAACAGAAATTGAACTTTATTGAATTTAAACGAATCTTTTATCGTCCACAGGTGCAACGAGTTTATAGATTTTTCCATCTGCTTCACTTTCAAACAGCCAATCTATATTTGGATGAATAATATGCCCTTCAACTTCGATATGTTCGACACGTTTAAAAAACGGAATATCCTGATCTTCGAGGTCATTTAACTGGGCCACGACAATAGACTCATTTTCTTCTTGATCTTTTACGATGACTGTAATCTTATCCATAACAGTTCTCCCAATAATCTTGTTCATAGGACTATGGGAAATTTTCTATAAATTGTCGATCAAATGGTTGTAACAAGAGTTATAAGTATTATAGTTTTATTCTTTAAAGCGCTAAGTCATTGAAATTCACTCTAAAATCATGGTTTTTGTTAATATTGAATTAACCATCGGGTTACAATGAAGGGAGGAAACGTTTCAAAATAATTCCAAGCACAATGTAATCACTTAGATATCGATATTTCGCTTTATCGCGTTTTGAAGCCTCAAATCTTAGATCCAAACTTGCCTGATCAAATCCCTTTGATACCTGAGCAACGGCTATTTGCTTGCCACTTCCTCCGTAGTATTTTTCACTTTGGCTTTTTCTATCGGCTGTTGCTGCGGTTCTTTTTCTACATCATTTCTGAGTTCAAGATATTCCCGCGCATCCTCTCTACGATGGATACCGCCGAGCTTTAAGGCTTGTGTATCCACTTCCTCATTAATATTGGCTTTTTTCACCGATTGTTTAATAAGCGATTTTTTGCTTTTGTCCGTAGAGATCGGAGCAGCCGGAACAGGCTCTAAATTCTGTAACTTTGCAGATGCATCAGCAGCAAAAGTCACTGTTGATATAATAAAAATAACCACAGAACATAGTGTCTTTTTCATTCTCAAGCCCCAATAATTTTTAATTTTAGTGATGAATATTATCATGTTATGTTGTATCAATTGGCATAAAATTTAGCTTAATCTTTACCTAAATCCGGCCTCCCTCTATCTTTCAATCTGATTCGACGAAAAATAACTTATTCAGCAAGCTTTTGTATTGTTCATCGTGGTTCAAGCCCTGATTTTTATAATATTTACAGCAAAAAGCATAACGATCTCATTTATCTACTAAAGAGATCCGCTGCTTATTCAATCGAATCAGATATTCTTGATTTCTTCTGCGAAGTCATCACTCCTAAAATAAGAGATAATTCTTTCGCCACTATGTTCATTTCGTATATCTAAAACGACATTTGGATCGCTCTGGAAGGTAAATTCAGGCGGAATATTGGCATGAATCGGCGCTAAGCGTTTTACCCCACCTTCCGTAATTTTTTCAATAAAACCTGCAAGCCATAACACAAATTCATCTTTATGCTTGTAGCTCGGGATTAAACTGATATCCAGCGTCATTCGTCGATCTTTGAGTGGCTGCTCAAATCCGTCTACAAAATCAATATAGTTATAAATTAGCTTCAGATCTGTATCGACAAGTTCTTTACGGATTTGTTTAATGATGAGATTCAGACAATCTTGTTTATTGTCGGTAAATCTATCATTTTCCTTAAATTTCCGATAAATATTTTCAGAAATTCTTAAATATTGAGGCATTTCTATTTCCTTTAGGTGCAAGCTATTATTCTTATTTTGAGATGAAAACTATTTTTTAATTGTAAAGATTCCCGCCTTACATGTAAGTAATACGAGAGTTCTGCAACCGCCTACACATTTTTTAATAGAATTGGCTTTATTCATTTTATTATTTTTAGAGAAAACGCTAAGCAAATAATAGACTTAGAGCAAGTCTATCAGTTACTTTGCAAGGTAGCTTAAATATTAATTATAGGGGTTCTCTCGAAAGTAGAGTTGCTTCAAGATTTTTGAGAAATAACTCACCTTATCCAGATATTTCTTATCTGAGTAAATAACGCCCAGATTAAGGTTTACCTTAAAATCCTCTACCAGAACAGCCTCTAAATTATTGTTAGACTTCATATAATGATCAAAAAATGGTTTCGGTAAAATACTTAAACCCTCATCATTTAAAATACTGTCCAATAAAAAATCTATTCCAAAGGCTTCTTTATTCACATCAAAACTTAACTGTTTTTCTTGCAAGACATCACTTAAAAGTTCTCTTAAGTAACATCCCTCAGGCGGCATGACCCACCCTTTTTTGCAACAACTCTCTAAATCGCTATATTGTTTAACGCCTACATTTTTAGACACGATGACCAACGGCACTGCACCAATATTTAAAAAAGATAAATGCGCTGGCAACTTGAAATTGGATGGCAACATGACAATCCCAAGCTCCAACTCCTTATTTTGCACCTGCTGGATCAGGCTTTGCGCTCTGCCCCCATAAATATCAAACTCTGTAGAAGATTGAGCAAATTTATACTTTTCATATAGATACTCAGACAGACCATCCATCAAAGTAATTGAAATACCGACTTTTACTTTTTCCTTAGACAGTCCAATTTCCTGTTCATATACACTTTCCAGCTTTTCAAGTTGTCCAAGAATATAACGCGCCTTAAAATAAACTTTCTCTCCCAGTTGCGTTAATCGTAACGGTCGACTTCTTCGATTAAATAGTTCTCCTTGCACTTTCTCTTCAAGCTGATTGATACGCTTGGTGATCGTGGATTGATTCACGTTCAACTCTTTAGACGTATCTGCCAAAGAAGAACTCTCGACAACATTGATAAAGGTTTCTAAATCTTTAATCTCTAACACTTTAATACTCATTAATTGCTTATGAAAATTTCGGATATTCTCATGACTTCCTTACTGAAAATGTAAGAAAGCACATGAAAATTCGTTATCTTCAAGATAATGGTGCACTTAAATAAGATTAGAATCCGTGATTGGATACATCTTCCTATAAATGAGGATGGTAATTACCAGTTGCCTCTTCGATGGTTAGTCACCCACCGATACATTCCCTGAATATTTGGTATTTTCATCGTACTAAAACCTGTCCAGCTTTGTACTTCAGGACTAAATTTTACGTTTCGATAGAGTTGATCCCATGACTGTCCTGCACGAACCAAATCTAAAACTTGTTGATGTAAATCGATAATGTAATGACGGAGTGCAATCTGATCTGCACGAGTGGCGGGCGTATAATGCCCAACATCAATAATATCCACATCCTGATTGATCACCCAATTCAACGTATCAATCCAGCCTGTGTAATAAAAATCTAAAAAATCATTGTAAGGCATGCTCTTACTTTCGCAGACATCCGTACATTGCAACGCTTTATATTTTGGGAAAAGAACCATCACCATACTGTCGGAATGGCTAGGTGCAACATAATGTAGTAAGACTTCCTCACCTCCTAATGTGATTTTCATATCCTGATCAAAAACTTTATCGGGTAATGCAGTCGGTAATTTCTCTCCGACAATAGGTTCAACCGCGCGTTGATTTGCAATGATGGTTGCACCGGCATTTTTAAAGACCTGACCGCCACTGATATGATCCGCATGAGCATGGGTATACACCACATATTTCACAGGTACATTAAAGCGATTCTTGATCTCATCTTTTAACCAGGTAGATGTACATGTCATTGCTGGATCGATTACCAATGCACCTTCTTTGGTGATCAAGACAAGACCACTATGCACCGCTAGACCAGCACCTGTGGTATGACGATAAAGGTTGCCCTTGACCTGTGTTAAAGCTCGGGGATTATCGGGACATGCAGCCGCAGTAAAATCCGCCAGCACGGGTCGATTCTGATATGCAGACTGATCAAAAGTTTTGCCATTATCATGGGCAGCAACTGAAGTGACTGCACATGACATCAAAAGAAACATAAAAACTTTATTTGTCAAACTCTTACGGATCAGTTGATTTTTATATATACTCATTTATAAAAATCCCATCGATATACCTTTAAATAATTTAGCAACTTAAAGAAATTGACAGAACTCATAAAAATCACAATATACTGTTCTAAAAATAGCAACAATGATTTATAGGGCGAATGGAAAAACTCGACGATCTCTTATTATTTACTGAAGTTGTAGAACACGCAGGCTTTTCAGCAGCCGCGCGTAGCTTAGGCATACAACGCTCTAAATTAAGTCGACATATTGCTGATCTTGAAAATAGAATGGGCATTCGTTTGTTACATCGAAACACCCGAAATGTTGTATTGACGCCAGCAGGTGAACAGGTCTATCACTATGCTGTAGAGCTTAGACAAGCCGCACGCAATGCTTTTTCTGTCGCCTCAGACCTTTCCAGCACACCTCAAGGCACATTAAGAATCGGTTGCTCTTCAACGCTTGCTCAAGAAGCGGTTGTTCCAATTCTGGGCTTGTTCATGCAGGAATATCCTCAAATACGTGTCATTATCCATGTCGCAGACAGCAATATCGATCTGATCAGTTCCAAGGTTGATCTGGTTTTTCGCATTACTTCCAAAGCGCTGGAAGACTCGAGTTTAATTGTACGTCCAGTCTGCGCGATTCCGATGATACTGGTCGCAAGTAAAAACTATAACAACGGTAAAGTCCAAGTAGAACATCCGAGTGAACTGACAGCCTTCAACTATATAACACTAGGGATTCATGAAAATTATGTATTAAAGGACTTTGTCCACAAAAATGGTGATGTATTGAACGTGCAACTTGAACCCTATTTAAGCTGCGGAAATATGTCTGTTATAAAGTCTGCTGTTAAAAATGGAATGGGGATTGCCGTTCTTCCACATTATTTATGTATTGATGAGTTAAAGGAGAAAGAGTTTATTGAAGTCTTTAGCACTCACTCGCCCTGGTCATCCCCTGATTCTTTAATGAATGCACTGCTTCCCACACGACAGAATGTTTTACTCGTCACCAAACTCTTTCTGGATTTTGCGATGCCATTACTGCGTAACAAACTTACTCGATTTGATTTTGATATAGAGAGTTTAAATACATAGACTTAAATCAATTTCACCGTGCGGATTCTCTGACTTACAGGAAAAATGAAGGGGCTGTTTTGAGGTTGTTGAAGATACATAGGCATCGTTATACTAAAAAGATACTATAGATTCATATATTGCAGGGCTCAATGGAAATGAATTTATCCTCGCAAGAACTAGCAGTCGATAGTGCTGTTCTGGTCAGTTTAATTAAGCATATTCTAGATAATGCAGCGATGTTTCAGACCAGCCGCTCAGCTTTGCTCCTTGCCAGTGGCCTTGACGAAGAATTACTGATTGATCCGAATGCCTGTATTCCCCTGTACTATCTGGAACGTATGGTGAATTATTGCTACCAGCTCAATCATGATCCTCTAATTAGTATCAAACTGCTACAACAGCTCGACCCTACAGCTTACGGGGTATTGGGACATTTAGTACCACTGAGCGGTACCTTGGGCGATGCCATCGAAATGATGCAGCGCTACCAGCAATTGATTGGAAGAATCGGTAGAATATCGCTAACAAGAAAATCTAATCTGGTCTATTGGGGCTGGGATTGCAACTCCCAAGATCCGATCTTTGTGCGCTGTGCAACAGAATATAATCTGGGCTACTGGTCTATGCTGGTACGGCTGATCAGGGACAATGGTTATCCCAATTTACTGGCAGTGCACTTTCATCATGAAATGACCGATAAAAATGATATTGCATTGTTAAGCATCTATGAGCAAACATTTCAATGTCCTGTCTACTTCGGCATGCCTGAATCAGCTCTCATTCTGTCAGATAAGGCACTCAACCTTCCACTAAAGACAATGAATGCTGCCCTATATGATAGTGTCGAGCAATTAGCACGCAAACTTCTTGAGCAGATGGCAATAAAAACCACCTTGATTGAACAGGTTAAGGCGCGTATTCGCCTGATGCTTCATCAAGGAAAATCTTCCAGAAAAATGATTGCAATACAATTAGGAATGAATGAACGAACTTTAAGCCGCAACTTACAACAAGAAGGTAAAACCTATAGTCAGCTTTTAAATGAAGTCCGTTTGGAACTTGCAGAAAATTATCTTCAAGATAAGAAAAATACAGTTGAATCGATTACTAGATCTTTGGGCTTTAACACCAGCCATTCATTTATTAGCTGGTTTCGCACACTAACCACTTATACACCTGGGCAATATCAAAAAAATTTGTTGATGTATAAAAAGAAATAAATCTATCTCATGTATCAAGCTTAGTTTGAGTCACACTATTTTCTTCTCTATATTTGCCCTAAAAACACAATGAGATGTCCTGCTTCCGTTATTTTGTCTTCTATCATTTAAGCTTATGCTGGGTAGGCCTATCATTAGGAAATGATATAGATGCGTAAATGGATTGCAATCTATAAGTCTGGTGAATAGCCAACTCATTATTAGATCTTAGCCATCATCCTTTACAAATAAATTAAATTTTAAATAGCGCACATCCAATATGGAGAAAGAAATGAACATCAGGATGAATCAACGTTCATATCGCAAATTTGCCTCAGCTTGTCTATTGGGACTGTTTATTTCAGGTTGTGGAAATGATCATCAGTCCTCTTCAGATACCTCTCCTTCCAAAGATCAAGAATGGCCGACTCAAAGCCTGCCAGCAAGTGCAGCAATTAAGGTTGATGAAACACAATTCTTACCAACCCAGCTCATGCGTGAGTGGCATAAAGAACTCGATGCCTATGGTTTACGTACACCAGGTTCTGAATCACATGAAGCTTATACGCAGGATCTATATAAACGTTTGCAAAAAGCAGGTGTGAAAGATGTACATCTTGAAGAAATCAAGATTAAAGTCTGGGAACCCACTTCATGGAATTTAGGGATTAGTTCTGGTATCAACCAATATGAAACCGTGAGTGCATCTTATGTGCCCTATTCTGGCATTACACCTACTCAAGGCACCACCGCTGAACTTAAATATTTAACACCAACTCAATTACAAAGCTTATTAACTGGGGCTACCTCTATTGAAAGTCTGGCAGCCGAGTATGCAGATAAAATTGTGCTTTTAGATTTTCCAACTCCCGCACTCACTGTAAACTTCTACGCCAATCGAGCAATAAGTACATACGACCCAGATCATACCCTCAACCCATCAGATCCCTATAAACGTTCAGCAAATGGCATGGGTTCTGTCATTAATCTGCTCAAAGGCTTTAAAGCAATTAATGCCAAGGGAATTGTATTTATTGCTAACGATGCAGGCAGTAAAGAACTTGCTCAAATTTATGCACCGTTCTATGCCGAGGTTTATGGTTTACCAGGTTTTTATGTAGATATGGCAACAGGCGTCAAACTACGCCAAGAAGCTAATGCTAAGCATACTGTTCAAATTAAACTGAACGCGACAGAAAGAGAAGTGACGACCCAAAATATCATCGGCACTATTGCTGGAAAAAGTGATGAACTGATTGTACTGAATAGTCATACTGATGGTACGAATGGTGTTGAGGACAATGGACCAAATGCAGTCATTGATATTGCCCAATATCTGACTCGACTACCTCAAAAGTCTTTAGATCGAAGTGTCATGATCATGCTGTCGACGGGCCATTTCTTTGCAGGTAGCGGGATCCGTAGTTTTCTGGATCAGCACAAAAATGATGGTATTGCGGATCGAATCAACGCTGCGATCACGATCGAACACTTGGGTATCAATGAATGGATTCCAAATGAAAAAGGTGTGCTAACAGCAACAGGTAAAAAAGAGTTTGGAGCTATATTTACCTCTAACCAACCTGCCCTTGTCGAGTTATCAAAGCAATGGCCAGTCAATGCCAAAGCGGGCGCAACCTTTATCATGCCGCCATTACATCCAAATGGAAGCTATGCTGAAGATTCGGTCTGGCCAGGTGAAGGACACTATTTCTGGGGCGCTGGTGGTATTCCAACCATCAACTATCTCACAGGACCAGCGTACTTGCTGAACTATGGTCTTGATACCGTAGATTTTGTTGATTTTGATTTGTTACATCGACAAACTGCAGCCTTTACCCAAATGACGATGGATCTAACACGCGTACCACGTAGCGAATTACCACGAAGAGAAACTACGGCAAATTAAAATGCCCTAAACCTCTTCAATGATCTAATCTTTAAAATAAAAGGCATCAGATGATGTCTTTTATTATTTAAAGTCATCATTTTATTGTTGATTTTTAAAATCTTAGGCACTGTTATTTTTTATCTAAATAGCTTGAAAATTTACGGAATTGACAAAGGAATATCATTAAATAGAGCTTTGGATGGGGATGAGATATTGAGTAAAAAATCTAGACTTCTATTTTTAATTTATTCTTATTGAATTAAAATCTTGTTATTTATATTCTTTTAATGAAACAAGAATTTCATACTATCATTCAAATGTCCTCCTTCTATTGACTCCTTTTATACAATATTGATCAGCGCCCCAAACATCTACACTCACCAAATATTTTATAAACAAGTTGCGCAGGTGCATCTAGCGGATAAACTTGTGTATCCTTAAAGTAAAGGATTAAACCATTATCCAGTACGGTCAAGATTTTGTTCTTTATTCTCAATATCACGCCCTTTTTGATTAAGCTATTTAGCTTACCGGCAATCACCTCATATTGATAAAAGGAAACAATCTGCCCTAATTTTAAAGTATTCGGATTAAACCGCTTATACTTTTTACATGTTTTACAAATCCATTCAATCATTAAAGACACCCTATAAAAAAGAGTGTTCATTATATAAAGACATCAACTAAAAAATTATCATTAAAACCATTTAAATTTAACAGTTAATGTATTTAATAAAAATCAGAAATAAGACCACCATTAATTAATATAATTTCTTTATAAAAAACAACAAATCAAATACGCTTAAGCATCTTGTTTATTATATTTTTTTAATTACCAATAATTTTCAAATGCTTGGCTTCTAGGAAATAGATAAATATAAGCAAAAAAATTTAAATAATTCAATCGAATAATAATAGCAAAAAAAAATTCCATGACTTTTGATCATGGAATTCACCTTATCATCGAGAATATAAGTCTCTCAGTAACTCAATTATAATTCCTCTATAAATCTATAGATACGACCATCTTTTGGATTTTCATAAAGAAGTTCCATATTTGGCAGAAGGATCTCTCCTTCAATTTCAATGTGTTCTATTCTTTTAAATAAAGGGATTTCTTGATCATTCGCCTTTCGAATTAAGGCAACGGCTATGTTTTCAGCCTCAAATTGATCCTTTACTTTGATTTTTATATTGTTCATCAAATAACTCCATTTTAAAAATTGAAAAAAGCTAAATAAATTAAAAAGATGTAATTGCCGAAAAAGCTAAAGGCATTGCAAAAAAAGTTAAAATAAAAGCAGCAGTTCGTTGCAAGTTACGTTGATTTAACCAAACGATTTTATTAGAAATCAACATGGTTCCAAAAGCAATCCATAAAAATGCAATTGGCGTAATCAGGGCTAAAAATGTTCCCATATGGATAAAATATTGATCTGGATTCAACCATGCTGTATGTGGAAAGACGGCTGAAGCAAATAATAACGCTTTCGGGTTAAGCAGTGTTGCAACAAATAATGCCTTAGATGTAATCAATGGCTGATTTAAATCAATTTCTTTTGTTGAGGTTAACCAAAGCTTTACAGCTAAATAAATAATAAAAACAGCACTAAATAGCTTTAATAACGGAGGCAACCACGGTACTAAATGGGAAACCGACTCCAGTAAAAATCCCCAAGTTGTAATTGCAATAAGATAGCCTAAAACCTCAGATGGGATTAATTTAAGTGAATGCTTTACACCAACCTGAATTCCAGATGAAGCCAATAATGTATTCGTTGGACCTGGTGTAAGTAAAATCGTAATGATCAAACCAATGAATAAAAATGACACCATACGCAAATTCCTTTGCTAAGTTTGCAAGCGAATATCGCAAATAAAAACAAAGTTTGTCGACTAAAGGGTTGTAACGAAAAATGTAGATTTTCTTGTTAAATATTAAAAAACAATAAGTTAAAAGCAAAAACCAATCAGTTGAAACTTTCCTTAGTTAAGATAAATCTGTGATTAAAATCACAATTTAAAATTAAAACACTCTCTGTAACTTAGTTATATTTCACACAATATTTTGATTCTTCAACAAAATTTAGCCTTCTATCTGGTTATATATTTCTCTATTTCAAATAAACAGGTTGAATTCAGCCTGATAAAGCAGATTAGCGTCATCAGGCCAAAAATTTTCTGTAAGTTTATTAAATAAACTTAACGGATCGTGCCAATGATGCTATCTGCCTGACAAGTCGTACCCTTCTCTGCATCAATCTGAATTATACCACTGCGGTGTGCCAGTACCTGCACTTCCATTTTCATGGCTTCCATAATGGCAACCACTTGACCTTCGGTGACTTGCTCACCATTTTCGACTTTCCAAGCGCTCATCACACCATTAATTGGGGCAAGTAAATGCTCGGCACTCACTTCTGGTTCAGCGGTTTGGGCTTGAACTGCGGTTGCTGGGCCTTGCGCAAACATGCCCGCAGGTAAACCTAAACGATGTAACTTGCCATCAATTTCAATGTAGCTGAGCAACATCGGTTGTTGATGGTTTGGAATACCACGTTTGGTTGGCTTTAACTCTTGTTTAAAGTCATTTTCGATCCAGCGCGTATGTACATTAAACTCATCGGTAAAGTCAGGTTCATTAAGTACTGCACGGTGAAAATCTAAAACCGAAGCCACGCCTTCAATTTTAAATTGTTTTAAAGCACGTTTAGCACGAGCAATTGTAATTTCACGAGTTGGGCCAGTCACAATCAGTTTTGCCATGAGTGAGTCAAAGTGGCTAGACACTAAAGAGCCAGTTCGAACACCTGTATCAACTCGTACACCGTGACCAAACGGCGCTTCGAATAAACTCAACACACCAAACGCTGGAATAAAACCACGTGCTGGGTCTTCGGCATTAATTCGAAACTCAATCGCATGACCTTGTGCTTTTGGTGTTTCTTTAATAGAAAGCACTTCACCTTGAGCCACGCGAATTTGCTCAACCACCAAATCGACTTTTGAGGTTTCTTCGGTCACTGGGTGCTCAACTTGCAAACGCGTATTTACTTCTAAAAATGAAAGCTTGCCGTCACGACTCAGTAAGTACTCAACTGTTCCCGCACCCACATAGTTTGCAGCCTGACAAATGTTTTTTGCCGAGCTTAAAATTTGCTGATAAATCTCGTCGCTAATAAATGGTGCTGGCGCTTCTTCAACTAACTTCTGGTTACGACGTTGCAATGAACAATCGCGTGTACCCAGTACCACAATATTACCGTGCTGGTCAGCAATCACTTGTGCTTCTACATGGCGCGGTTTATCTAAATATTGCTCGACAAAACATTCACCACGGCCAAAGGCAGCTTTTGCCTCTCGTACTGCCGATTCATAAAGCTCTTGAACTTCTTCGAGTTTCCACGCGACTTTTAAGCCGCGGCCACCGCCACCAAACGCCGCTTTAATGGCAATGGGTAAACCAAATTGTTTGGCAAACGCTAAAGCTTCATCTGCGTTATTGAGTGGATCTTGCGTACCCTGAACCAACGGCGCACCAACCGAAGCAGCAATTTTACGTGCTTCGATTTTATCACCTAGTTTTTCAATGGCACTTGGTGATGGCCCTACCCATTTTAAGCCCGCATCAATCACAGCTTGAGCAAACTCGGCACGTTCAGATAAAAAGCCATAACCCGGATGTACCATCGTCGCTTTTGATTTCTTTGCAACTTCAATAATCGCAGGAATATTTAAATAGGTTTCACTGGCAGTTGCACCAGCCAAACCCCATGCTTCGTCTGCAAGTTCGACATGCATGCTGCCAATGTCGTCATCTGCATATAACGCGACCGAAGCAATGCCCATATCACGACAGGCATGAATAATACGAACGGCAATTTCACCACGATTCGCAATCAATAATTTTTCTGTATTCATCATTCATTCTCAAAATCTGTAAATTCGGCAATTTTTTTAAATTTGATGCGGCAACCTGCTGGAATCTGTGCCACCAAGTCCCAATGGTGTTTAGCAACAGAAGCAATAACTGGATATCCACCCGTTAAAGGGTGATCATTCATAAATAAAACGGGCTGCCCACTTGGTGGTATCTGCAAAGCACCAATACATGTGCCTTCACTTTCCAGTTCATGGGTAATTTTGCGCGTTAAAGACTGTTCACCTGAAAGTCTTAGCCCGACTCGGTTGCTTTCATTGGTCACGAGCCATTCTTGCTGACAGAGCAGCTCAATACTGTCTTGTTCAAACCAGTCTGTACGCGGCCCCATCACAATATCCAGCTCAACGACTTCGCCAGCTTGTGGCAAATCATTTTTGCCCACTTCATTTACACTAATGTTGGCTGCCTTTATTTGCCCTTGGTAAATGGTATCTCCAAGCTTTAAAGGCTCTGGTCCTAACACTGCCAAGCTGTCAAACGAAGCACTATTGAGCACTGGTTCAACGTCTATACCACCGCGAACTGCCAGATAGTTTCTTAATCCTGCTGTCGGTGGTTGAATTTGAAATTCATCGCCTTCATCCAAATCAATCGGCTGATAGCTTGCAAAGTCTGCGGTTTGTCCGTCGGCAAATTTCACACGAATGTTTGAAATAGCCCCAGCCACTGCAATAACGCCCGCATGCTGCATTTTGGCTTTTAAGCCACCATTTAAAACTTCAATAACAGGTGTATCGGTTGGATTACCCACAATACGGTTAGCACTATGCATGGCAGATAAGTCCATTGCACCTGCAACCCCAACCCCAATATTGGTCTGGTTTAAGCGCCCTTCGTCTTGAATAAGCATCTGTAAACTTGGCGCAGTGATCGTAAACAGTGGCAAAGATTGTTGAGGCTCAACCTTACGCGTGATTTGCTTCGGTACAGCTACAGTGGTTGGACGATGCGTAACATCTTCAAAATGTACGGTCATGCCCGGTAACAGCAATGCAGGATTTTTACGCTCTAAATCCCACATTTTTTCTGATGTTGTACCAATTAGCTGCCAGCCACCCGGACTGTCTTTTGGGTAAATACCAGAGTATTTTCCAGCCAAACCCAAAGAGCCTGACGGTATTTTTTTACGTGGAACCGTTAAGCGTGGAATATCGGTAAAAGGCTTATCGGGACTGCTCATATAAGCAAAGCCCGGCGCAAAACCAATAAAAGCCACATTCCACACGCTTTCTTGATGTTTTCTAATCACATCGGCAACAGACAACCCTTGTAACTCGGCAACCTGAGCAAGGTCTTCACCGTCGTAACGAATCGGCACAATCACTTCTTGGCTGCTAAGCTCAAAGCCAGAATCAACTTTAAGGCTCTGAATTGAAGCAACCAGCGTTTTAAAGTTGGTTTCAATCTCATTAAAAAAAACCAAAATTGTTTTTGCAGCGGGGACTAAGTCTTTAATTCCATTCAATTGCGTATTTTGCAATTTATTGTACAACGCCAAAGTTTCCTCTAAGCTCGCAAGCTCAATCAGAAAACAGTCGGCGTTTACCGATAAAAAACGCATTTGCTTATCCTTTTAATTGTTCTTTAGTCCAATTAGCCTATCCAAGCACGGTCAGGAATGTCGGTAATAAACATATGCCCTGGTGCATGACTAATCGCAAAAGGAATTTTCGAGTTCATAACGGCGGCTTGCGGTGTTACCCCACATGCCCAAAACACCGGAATTTCACCCGGCTCAATACGAGAAGCATCACCAAAGTCAGGCTTGTTTACATCTAAAATTCCTAAGCTTTCAGGGTGACCAATATGTACAGGTGCACCATGCACGCTTGGCATACGTGAAGTAATTTTTACCGCTTCACTAATTTGATGCGATGGAATTGGCCGCATAGAAACGACCATGTTTCCTGAAATACGCCCTGCCGATTGACACTGAATATTGCTTAAATACATCGGTACATTGGTGTCGTCATGAATATGGCGAACTTCAATCCCCGCTTCTTGCAAAGCTGTTTCAAACGAAAAACTACAGCCAATTAAGAAAGTCACCAAATCAGGATGAGCGTTGTAAATCTCACTCGCATCGGTCACTTCATCGACCATTTCGCCATCTTTCCAAATGCGATAGCGCGGGAAGTCAGTTCGGATGTCTGAGTCTGCTGCAAGCTTAGTTGCATAGATGCCTTCTTCAAGCACATCAAGCACTGGGCAGCTTTGCGGATTACGATGCGCATAGAGTAAGAAGTCATATGCCCACTCTTTTGGCACCGAAATCATGTTGACCTGCGTCATACCCGCAGCCATGCCTGCTGTCGGTTTATCAAAGCCAGCACGAATTTTTAAACGCGCATCTAAAGCGGCTTCAAGCTGAGCTGGGTCGACTTTAATATCCTTATACATGGTGCTCATCCTTATGCTTTATTTACAAATGGGCGGATTTCAATATTGTTTTTTACAAGCTCGGCTTTAATGGCTGCCGACATCTCTAGCGCACCATCGGTGTCGCCATGTAAGCAAATGGTATCGGCCTGAATTGGTGTAAAGACACCGTCAATTGACTCAACCCCACCATTTTTAAGCATTGAAACCACACGGCTCGCAACAAATGCCGAGTCGTGTAAAACCGCACCTTCGAGACGACGAGAAACCAGTGAACGATCGCTGTTATAAGCGCGGTCTGCAAATGCTTCAGACACAACTTTTAAGCCAGCTGCACGTGCCTGCTCGACTAAGTTCGACCCAGCTAAAGCCACTAAAACCAGTTCAGGGTTATACATTTTAATCGCATCAATCACTGCGGCTGCCTGAGCTTGGTCATGTGCAATGGTGTTATAGAGCGCGCCATGTGGTTTAACATATTGCACTTTTGAGCCTGCTACTTTCGCCAAACCATCGAGTGCGGAAATTTGATAAAGCACATCGGCAATCAGTTCGTCACGTGACACATCCATATTACGGCGACCAAAACCAACAAGGTCTGGATAAGACACATGAGCACCAATAGTCACACCAAGCTCAACTGCTTTACGAACCGTTTTTAAAATGCCGAGTGGGTCACCAGCATGGAAGCCACACGCAATATTGGCACTGGTCACGACAGGTAAGATCTGATCATCATTACCCATTTTCCATGAACCAAAGCTTTCACCCAAATCACTATTTAAATCTACAAACATGGCATTATTCCTTTATTACTTCACGCAGTCTGGCTTAAAGCTTGGTCAAATAGTTAAACACTGTCGTAAACGACATATAGCCCATCCACCACGTTAAAAGACATGTTAACCCACCCAAAATAAGTAACCATTTTGGATAGTTATAATTACCCATTAAATCTTTTCGGCAAGCAGCAACATACACAAAAATTGTAAGACCAATTGGCAACACCAGACCGTTAAAACCGCCCACAAAAATGAGTAGACCTGCTGGGGTTGCACCCAATAACACATAGAGCAATAAAGCTAATGCAATAAAGGTAATGGTCGTATAGTTGGTTTGTTTTGGTGTTAAATTCTTTTTAAACGCAGTAAAGAATGACACTGAAGTATATGCTGCGCCAATGGTGCTACTAATACCCGCTGCCCAGAAAATTAAACCGAATAATTTAAAACCGAATGTACCCGCTGCATATTGGAATGCTTGAGCTGCCGGATTGGCATTATGACTAGCAAGATCAATCGTTGCACCGCTCACCACCACACCTAAAAACGCTAAAAACAATACGTAGCGCATGATGCCAACCACAACAATGCCCTTGGTCGCAGCTCTAGCAACTTCATCAATATTTTCAGGGCCAACAGCACCTTTATCGAGTAAACGGTGTGCACCCGCATAGCAGATATAACCACCCACCGTACCACCGACAATGGTGGTAATAATGGCAAAGTCAATCTGATCTGGAGCAAAGGTTTGCTGTACCGCTTGCCCAACAGGAGGCATCACAATGACTGCGACGATGATGATCAGGATGATTTTCAGCAATCCCAACACGATCATGCTTTTATCCATGGCAAGCGTTGCTTTTCTTGATGCAAAAATCAAAATGGCTAACGCACCACTTAAAATACCGCCCCACTTTGTGTCTAGACCAAAAAGTGCATTTAAACCTAAAGCTGCGCCTGCAATGTTACCGACACTAAAGAAAAAACCGCCCAAAATCACCAGAAAAGCCAGTAAATAACCACTACCCGGTAATGCTTTATTGGCAATATCTGATGCACGCATTTGCGTCAGTGTGACTACACGCCAAATATTTTGTTGAACCACATAATCAATCAGAATGGAAACTAAAATTGCGAAGCCGAATGCTGCGCCTAACTTGACTGTAAATACAGCGGTCTGAGTTAAAAATCCTGGCCCCATTGCTGAGGTTGCCATCATAAAGATCGAGGCGACAATGGCCCATTGGCGATCTGATAAAAAAGAAGATTTCAGTAAAGACATATTGAATGCGTTCCTCATCCATTTGAGCTTCATAACGCTATTTTTAATTTGATTCAGAAGTATCATTTTTGACCAATGATCTTCTTCAATCCTTTTCAATAACCAAGATTCTCTGTTCCTGAATGACCACATGAGTTCATCAAATCTTGTATTTAAGATAAAAACACAGCACAGCCAGCTGAACAATACGACTTTTCACATTAACCATTAAACTTAAGATACTGAATTTTAAATATTTTTATTTTTAATATCTTTAATGATAAATTTTACTTATCACGTTCTATAAGCTGTGTTTATCATTGGGCAAATAAGCAATGTTTATAAGAATGAGAAAAAGAACTGGAAAATGCCGCCGATCATTTAGGTATTAATCTGCGCATTCAGTCTTTTCATGGCACTATCCGACACCATCACCGCAACGTCAGTTAATTTTTCTTTCAAGGCCACATCGTTGCCATGAATATACACCGAGGTAAAGTGGAAGGTCTTTAAGCGAATCGGCGTATTTAAGATTTCCAGCCGACCGTCAGTGATCTCCTTCAAGGCGGTTAAGGTCGGTACAACGGCGATGCCCAAACCTTGCTCAGCAAGACGTAGCAATGTTGCTAATGAATAGCTGGTAATTGAAAGTGGTTCATCAATGCCCTGTTCCTTCATTTTTGCTTTGAGTTCTTTATAAGGATAGGTAATTTTTGGATAGGTCAGAATGGTATGAGACATTAATGTCTTAAATGACATTTGCCCAATTCCACCTTTAAACGAAGGTGAAGCAAAAAAACTTAGTTCGAAATTACACAGTGCCTGTTCGATACATTCAAAGGCTAAGGTTGGCCCAAGCAAAAAGGCCATATCCAGATCACCTGTTCGTACACCTTCCTGTAAGTTAGGCGTCAGATCGACCACAATTTCAACTGAAACTTTGGGGAATTCTTGCTGAACCTTTTCGATATATTCAACTAGCCATGTATAAACAATAGTTTCCGATACACCCAAGCGAATTGTGCCAGTCAAATGCTGGTTTTCAGTCAGCTCAGCCACCAGATCCGTCTCTAGGCGCATAAACTTTTCAGCATACTTAAATAGAGTTATGCCCTTATGCGTTGGTTTAAGCTGACGAAAACTTCGATCTAGAATTTTAAAACCAAGATCGTTTTCAAGTGCTGTGATTTTTTGAGATACCGCAGGCTGGGTGGTTTGTAATTTAGTCGCAGCCTTATTAAAGCTATTTAAAGTCACCACCCAATAAAATGCTTCCAGATTCTTTAAATTCACGCTTAATCCTGTGTCGTCTCTCCCTAACTCACCTGATAGTATGAGAGTTACACCCCTGATGACGCTAGGCATTTATTGAATTTTTATGAGGATGACCTTCAGTGAGTGCTTATTTCACAGTCACAAAGATAATATCCAGATCATTTTTGGGAATGAAATTGTGCTTGATCATCTGGAAGCGGGTTGGGCTAATTTTCTCGACGTTTCCCTTCCAGCAAAAAGACACCAGCTCATTTTTATCACGCTCAATCGTCAATTTAAACTTTTCAATTGGCTTGGCCCAGTTTGCTCCTGTGGTCAGGATATAGCTCAAGGCACTAAACGGCGAATGTTCTGCACTGGCTTTTTTTAGTCCCTGTTTAAATTTGGCATCCATACAAAATTTCTGATTATATTCATCTGGATATAACGCAACAGAACCACCGACCAATGGTTGATATGCATGTTGAATCTTGGTCAATGCATTGGCTTTAAAGGTCTGTTTCCAACTATAAATCACTTGAGATGACCACGGAATCACATCATCTTTTTGGAAATTGGCTAGAATTTTTTGTATTTGTGGCTGCTTACATTGTCTCAATTTATCTTGATAATATTCATAATCATCGTTATTTCTAGCCCAAGGATTGAGCATATCGGTCTGAGTAAAGCCACATTGTTTAAATGCATCCGTCGTATCAATGAGCGGCGACGTTTCATCCTTTTGAATAAATGTTCGCACATGCATTTCAGGTTTTATATTTTTTCCATCGACAATAACCTTAAAACTTTTTAGAAGCTGCTCGGTATGCGCAAAATCCGCTTCAAAGAAATTATCGATACGCGGCAAGGGAAATAACACGGTTTCAGTAATATCGTTCTTACTTAAATTGTTATAAACATAATCAACCTTGATCAGCTTTTTGCTAATAAACAAGTCTTCACTTTGCATCGCAATCTGGGCATTTTTGAGATATTGAATGCCGCCTGTCCCAACATAGCCCGTAGAATCATTGGCAAGACTAGATGTTGATAATGGAGCTAAACAAACCAAAGCTACTGCAATTTTTTTCATTTTTTAACTGCTCTAATGGAACTTGTTCTTATCAGATATTCATTAGAATCATAGCGTTTATAGAGCAACAATGTGAAATTTTATTGTGATGGGTGAGAGAAAATTATTTCTATACAGTGAATGTGAATTTTCAATATCAAGATATTTCATTGAATGCGATCAGTGCAGCCTTCTGCATCCAAGAAGAGATTTTACAAGGATTCAATAAAACAATGTCCTGCCAGCGAGAGAAAGAGTATAACGTCCCGCGCTACACTCTTCCTGTTATGCTTAATCGACAATCTTATTCAGTTCCCAACGATTCGCACGCTTGAATGTGCCGAGGTCATTGAATCTAACACCCATATCACGCATCACCTGATGAGCAACGGGTGCAGTCATCTGTCGAAGATAAAAAGGCTCTTTAATCACAAAATGATGGATTGCATGGGTTGAACCAAAATTACAGCAGAATAACTGGAACGGTAGCATCCACCACGGAGTCAACACCTGCGTCTGCTGAATCACATTGCCCAATTCAACATCACCATAATAATGCATATTACTGGTAACAAAGTGCAGGCAAAAAGTCCGTAAAACATTTGGGGCAACCCATACCACGGTCAAAATATTGATCACGTGCATGACTTGTAATGTCGTTGCTGACCATACAATCGGTGCATCAACAATACTTGAAATCGCATTCAGGGCATGGAAACCTAGAAACACATACCAGATTGACCAGTGAATGATACCCAAAGGAAAATAGGCAGCTAAACTCCGCTTAATCACCATTTTTCGGAGATGACTGTCTTTCAGCTTAAATACTCTAAATAAAACAGATAGCCCATTATCGCCCGTAGCAAAAAAGCGCAGTACCCCCCATTGCTCACCGTTCCATAATGCTCTTTCCTCAACATCTTTTTCTGTACCCGAACATTTATGATGATTGAAATGCAGTTCTCGACGTAACCAGGGATTAATGGTACTTGGTCGAGCCAGCCAAACCAGCCCCATCATTAAATGATGTGCCCACGGTTTTTTACGAAAATACATCCAGTGAATCAGATCATGTTCTAATTCATGGGTGAAAGAAGCAAAAAATGCAATCAGCGGAATAGTCCACCACACGGAAAGCTGTTGTGTGATGTAAAAATAGGCGGTAGCGCCCATTCCGAGTAAGGAAAATAATAGAATTAAAGCGCCAATGGTATTTTGGTGATTTAAAACAGAATAACGTTTTCTCAATCTAACGCCTTCGTCCATAACGACAAGTTTAATATGTTCTGTTTTTTCGGTATCAGTCATACCTGCCGGATCTTTGTATACGTAGCTCATCATCGTTCCTCGATGTTCTTATGACTCTACTGTATTTAGATCAGTGATTTGATGCTTAACCCGAAACGCCAATTTATTGGCTATAGATGCCAATTCATGATTGTCAGCAGAATTGAATAAAAAAATGATGAAAAAAACCTTATACTCAGTTCAAGAATGAGAATTAAACGTTATAGGACATGACATGCCACAGACGGCCACAGCATTGACAAGTTGGGTAAAAGCAATTCAAAAAGCCCTTGAAAAAGCAGGTTGTGATAGTAAAAGTTTAATTGAACAGGCTGGACTAGATATACAGGCGCTGAATGATCCGAATGCCCGCTACTCTCTGCAACAAACCGCACGTTTATGGCAACTGGCAACCGCGGCAACACAAGATTCATGTTTTGGGCTTAAAGTCGCCAATCAGGTCAATCAACATACCTTCCATGTTCTGGGACATTCTTTGGCGACCAGTACCACACTCAAAGAGATGTTTATCCGAATCATCAGATATTTTCGTTTGGTAACGGACATTCCAAAACTGGAGTTCTATGACAAAGACCAGAATCATTACTTCATCATCCATGTGCCTGATGAAGTTCAGTACGAATCAATCGATGCTTTTATTTCCGTGTTTATCCGTTCATGCAGAGCGTTGCAAGGATCACTTTTTTCACCGTTACGGATCGAGTTAAGACGTTCTGAGCCCAGTGATCTCGAAACATATCGCAGTATTATCAAAGCCCCTCTTATTTTCAATGCACCCCAAGATATGATTGTCTTTGATACGGCGACGATAGAACTTCCGCTGGAAGGTGCGAATCCGATCCTGTCACAGGAATATGATGAAATTATCATGCGCTATTTGGCACGTTTCGATAAGGAAAATATTCAGGCAAGGATCAAGGTAAAAATTATTGAAAATCTCGCGGCAGGAGAAATACAACAACAAGAGATTGCTAAAAGTCTCGGGCTGAGCACGCGTAGTCTGCAACGAAAACTGTCTTTAGAAAATACCTCATATAGTGAAATTTTGGATAAGACGCGGCAGGAACTGGCAAGCTCTTATATCAAAAATAATTCTTATAGTATTACTGAGATTGCCTATATTCTCGGCTTTACAGATGTCAGCAGCTTTACGCGGGCATTTCGTCGCTGGACCGATTGCTCTCCACTGCACTACCGTGAAAATCTCTCCAAAACCTGATTTTTCCCTCTTAAAATAAAAAAAAATACATCAATTGCGATGTATCTTTTTTCAAAGCCTTACTTCTTATTCAATAGTTCCAGCATCGAAACAGTGGTGATTTTTACCCCCATTGGCAATGCCTTTAAATCGACAACATAATTCGGACTATGCGGGAGATAAGGTACAGCTTGTCCCTTTAATTTCGCCGCAGCAAAAGTAAGTGGATTGGCAACCCCAACAAACATAAAAGTAAATGGAACATCTTTCTGCTCATCGATTAAATGATGCACATCCTCTGATCCCATGAATGCAGGGAAATCATTCACCACCTTTTTATCACCCAATAATGCTTTTAAAGGCCCATTTAGGCGGTTAGAAAGATCTTTATCGTTCACCACAGGTGTTACAGAACCTCTCATGGTCAGTTCGGGGAGTTGATCTTTTTCCATGCCTTGCATCTGGGCTGCGCCATCACTTATGAGTTTGATGCTATTGAGCATATTGTCGCGGACTTTTGGATTAAACCAGCGGATATTCATTTTGACCAAAGCCGAAGACGGCACAGCGTTATTGGTCGCGCCGGCCTGAATTGAACCGACAGACAGTGCCGCTGGCTCTTGAGCACTGACCACATTGCCCATAATCGTCTGATATTGGGTAATCGCATTAGCCGCCATATTAATCGGATTCTTAATTAAGTGAGGCACTGAGCTATGCCCAGCAACACCTTTAAATAAAACATCGAGCTGATCTGTTCCTGCCATACGTGGACCTGGTGCATTCAATACCATACCGACTGGAATAGGCGTGGTATGCACTGCAAAGAAATAATCAGGTTTGGGTAAATTATATTTTTTCCATAAACCATCAGCCAACATCGCTTTCGCACCTGTGACCGGTTCTTCAGCGGGCTGGGCAACCAGAATAATGGTACCACTCCATTCATTCTTCAAAGCCGCCATGGTACGCGCCATTCCTAGCATCCATGTCACATGTGCATCATGACCACACATATGCGCAACTGGCGTTTCAGTACCATCAGCAAGTTTAGCGCGAACCTTGCTGGCATAAGGCAAGCCGGTCGCCTCTTCTATGGCTAATGCATCCATATCGGCACGATACATCACCGTTGGGCCTTTGCCATTTTTTAAAACACCGACCACACCTGTTTTGGCAATACCTGTCGAAACCTCAAAACCTAAAGCTTTTAGTTCATTGGCTACAATTGCAGAGGTACGGGTTTCCATAAATCCCAATTCAGGATGTTCGTGAATATCCTTGTAAGTTTTGCTCAACCATTCTGTTTGACCATCAATAAGGTCTAATGCTTTTGCCGATACCGCAGGGAGACTTGCTTTTGCTTCATCGGCATGTACAGCGCCTGCATTGACGAGCAGAAATGCTGTTACTCCGATCCAACCCCATTGATTCACAACTTTTTTCATTGTCTAAATTCCTTTCTCAATGAACTTTTTTAATCTCATTAAAATTTATAGCCAATTTTCAGACCATAACTGATTGAATGGTTATCGCTGAAATCTGCGACGTAATAGTCACTGCCCGCCTGTGCCCCAAGCTGTCCTTTGGCATCGCCTAACCAGAAATATTTAATCCCACCAGAAATAAAATATTGAGCTGTTGGACTATATTGAGCACCTAAACCTAAGTTGTAATATCCCTTAACAGGCCCACCTGTAGAGACTTTATCTCCCGCTCCCGAATCCCATCCGACCGATACACTCCCCAACCATTGAGGTGAAAATCGCTGCCCGACCCCTAAATTTGCAGACCATTGATCATCATAAAAACGAACCAGACTAAAGCCATCTGGACGGCTTGGCGTAGAAAGGACACCTACTACTTTTGAGATTTCACCAAAGCGATAAGGTTGAAAATTCAACTCACTCCAGTTCACCCAACGGACATTACCGAACAGCAAAGTCCCTGGACGTAAACCGGTCTGAAACTCAAGATTGACTGAGTCTGGGGTTTTAAACTGGGTGCTTCCTGAATCTTGGGTATGTGCCAAACCTGCAACAATCTGATTCAATGCCGCCTTTTTCTGTGGTGACATTTGACCAATAGAAATCATGTAATCTAAATGCTGGTCAACCAAATCACGGCCTTGTTGAGTTTTTAACATATCGACCAAAGGTGCATTTTCAACTGCATTCACTTTATGCTGAATTTCAGAACGATAGGTTATAGAGGCTTTGATTGCTTTTTCTGGAATTTGATAAGCGAGTCCTGCCAGCCACCCCCAATCGCCAACACTTTTGCTATGCAAGTCATAGCCATTGTAAACACTAAAGACATTGCCTCTGAGCTCAACTTCACTTTTGAAGGTCTGATAAACCGGCCCTGCATAAACGTTCCAGTTTTTATTGGGTTGATAGCCCAAAATGAGACTCAGATTTTGTATATCGAAACTTGATTTGGAATTTCCTGTGGGAATATTGCCTTGGGTTGCATTTGCCAATCTAGTAGTTGTCAGTCCAGGCAACATCACCATATCTTTGCCTGTGGCAACAAAGCTATTATTTCCTGTGTATTCTGTATCTGAACCAAAAGGCTGGTCATACAGCAAGCCAAAAGAGAACTGTGGAGCTAGCTGTAACTTTAAGGCAGCTGTGGGGCGGTAATCTGTATGACCAATATCAGAAATCGTACTATTTCCTGAATTTGTACCTGCTTCCTGCCCCTTTAAAGACGTGTCCGTAACTCCAAGACTTGCTTCAAAATAATGATCAGGCTGCAAAAATGCCGCAACAGATTGTCCTGTTTTATCAAAGGCTGCCGCATATAAAGAACCTGTCCAAATAGAGGTGATTGCTATAACTAAGATTTTCTTTTGCATTGTAAATTCCCAAATCCATCCTGGACTTTTTTTATTTTCTTGAATCAATATATGTAGATATGAAGGAATTTACTTAACCCTAAACGCCAAACACTTGGCTGTGCATGCCAATAGGCTGTGCTAAATGAAAAGAGGGTTTTAAGTGAGGGAATAAATGTTTTTAGGTGTAATAAAAAGGGATCAGAACTCCACAACCTCGCTCAAATATTGCGGAGATCCAATCTCAAGCTTCTTTTATGAAATTAAAGACGACTAGCGCAAGACATTAAAACTTAAAGCTATAGTCAATATTTAATCGTGTTTCATTGGCGGAATGGAAAGTCATATTAGTGGGCATATCGTTGCGATAATGAGAAAAGCGAGCCCGCATTCCCAAACCTTTTAACTTGCCTTCTGGAATTTTATAACCCAAATCAAATTCCATCGACTCCTCTTTAAAACGCTGATCGCCGTATTGCAACAAATCAATGTCTTCGCCTTTGGCATAGCGGGTCATAAAGCGTAGTCCGTTTAATGAAACATCCCCTAATCGCGCATTTTGAAAGTCATATTCATAACGTATCGAATAGACTTTTTCATCTTTATTTGAATAGTCTGAGCTCATAAAATCAAGCACAACTGGACTTTCTGTTCCCGACAAAAACGGCAGACCTGTTGAGCCAAATGACTGCATGTAACCCAAAGAAACCGTATGATCTTGATAGTTTAAACCAAATAAACCACTCATATGTCGGTTATCGACTTCTCCTATTTTTTTATTTCCAGCTTCTTCACTGTTAAAAAAACGTACATCACTTAAAAAGTTAAGCTGATCATTTAAAGGCTGTTTGCCGTTAAAGCCCAAAAATTGTTGCTGGTAAATGTCTTTCAGTTCGGCATGATAAGCACGTAAACGGTAATCCTTTAACTGATAACTTCCTCCCAATGTATAAAAAGAATCGGTTGTTGCCGCTTTATCAAAACGATGATTGATATTGTCCGTGCCGACATCGGTAAAACGGATTGAGTCACGTTGACGTACTTCATCAACATAAAAGCCTTCGAGTTGAAGATTTGGAATTTCATTTGAAACAAAGCGGATACCGCGATAAGTCTGTGGAAATAAACGCGCTGGCGATGAGAATATAGTCGGCAACTGTGGAACCAGATCGCCCACAAAAAGCTCATTTTTTCTAAATTTCGCCTTCCCTGTAATGCCTATTTTTCCATAATAATCGTCACGTGAGTTATCAGTATTGACTTGGAGTAAGCCACTACGCGCATAGTCATCCGCCCGATTTCCCATCAGATTAAAACCAGCCATTGCCAGCACATCAACACCGAAGCCAACTGTCCCTTCGCTATAACCAGACTGTCCTTTAAAAATTAGACCCTGCGCCCAGTCTCTAGCCGCTGTGTACGGATATGGGTCTTTTTTATAATCTCGGTCAAAGTAAAAATTACGTAGTGTCAGCTCAGCTTTACTGTCTTCAATAAACTCGGCATGCACAACTTGACTCAATAATGGGCACAAGCATACCCCCACCCACAATGGTGTCTTTTTCATTTTTTATCTCAACTATTTAATTTTTTAAGGGTTTAAGGCGCTGTTTTAAGTGCGTAATCTGGCTCTTTCTTATTTCGGTAAAAAGCATTACTCAAACTTAAAATCAGGAAAATGGCTAAAATAAAGACCACACCGTAATAAGCATAAATAGTTGCGGGTGCTATACCTTTATCTAGGAAAATACCTGCAACCGTTGGCGATAAAATTGCCCCAATTCGTCCAAAACCAATGGCATAGCCCACGCCACGACTACGAATTTCGGCATCATAAATTGTTGGAGAAATCGAATATAAACCTGCGACACAGCCATTAATCAGTGTGCCGAGTAATAACCCCACCATGAGAGCGATGCTGACTTGAGATGAGACTGCCACGAAGAGAAAAACACATGCCGAAGTAAGTCCTAAAAATAGACTTAAGGCATAGAAAATTTTCATGCGTGATGCCAATAAACCAATAATAGCCGCCCCGAAAATTCCACCAATACTAATTAAAATACCGGTACTTACGCCTTGTTCTGGCGACATCCCCATTGATATAAGAATTTTTGGTGTCCAGCTCATGACAAAGTAAAAGCCAAACATCACTAAAAAGAAGGCAAACCAAAGACAAAGTGTTTGGAATCCAAGCTGTCCTGTAAATAATTTGCTGAGTTCACTGCCATTTTGCGTACTGATTTTTTCATAATGTGGCATCACTGGTAGTTGGTTAAGGCCCATACGATTTACAGTTGCATTAATGCGTTCGAGTGCCTGTTTTGGTCGTTTCGCGAGTAAATAATCTAAAGATTCAGGTAATAACCATATGCTGATCAATAACATTGCAATGGTGGTAATGCCGCCTGCCAAGAAGATTGAACGCCAACCTAAATGCTCAATCAATGCCAGTGATAGTACTCCGCCGAGCGTCGCGCCAATTCCATAACCTGTAGACATTAAACTCACTGCAAGACTGCGCCAGCGAGCATTGGCATATTCACTTGCCAGTACATTACTACTTGCAAGGATTCCACCTACCCCAATTCCGGTAATAAATCGAAGTGCGGCCAACATGCCGTGACTTTGCACAAAAGCACAGCCCAACATGCTAAGACCTGCAATGACAAGACAAACCAAGATAAGTAAACGGCGACCGATTTTATCGGCTAATGGTGCGAGAAAAATGGAACCAGCAGCCATTCCAAAAAGGCCTGAACTGAGTAACAAGCCAATTTGTGCACCTGAAAGTGACCATTCTGCTGACACGGACGGCGCAGTAAATGCCATCACCATCACATCAAAGCCATCAATAATATTGAGACAAATACAGATCAAAATGACGAACCATTGATAACGGCTCATGTTGTTTTGATTGATCTCACTTAGAACATCTCTTTCCATTTGTGTATCTCCCAATGTGGATAAGAGATACATACGACATTGCTGATAAGAGCAATTGGGTGGTTATGCATATCCGTATCCATAATGACCTAGAGGAATATTTGTTTTGGAGCGTCCTGCTCTTTTTCTATACTGAATATTTGGATCCAAAAAATCAACAATATTTTTAAAATTTAATTACCAATGGATTAAACAATTGAAAAATATATTTATAATTTATTTTAACTTTATGAAATAAAAAATATGGATCCATAAAACATTGCCTATTTTCCTTACCACAATTCCAAATATGAGATCCAATTCAGCTTTCAATCATACAAAAATGGATCCAAATTAAGATGAATAAAAATTTAGCCTCTAAAATTCAAAGCAAATACAAGAGTCTTTAATAGCAACTAAAAATCCACAAAACAACCTAACCTAAAGATCAATATTTTTAAAAAATATACTGCCTATCAATTGACCAATATTTTTATTTATTATAAATTGGATCCAATAAGTGATAAGGAGTCGTCACAATGTTTATTAAAAATGCTTGGTATGTTGCCTGCCGCCCAGAAGAAATCCAAGACAAACCATTAGGTCGCACCATCTGTGGTGAAAAAATTGTTTTTTATCGCGGTAAAGAAAACCAAGTTGCAGCCGTTGAAGATTTTTGTCCCCATCGCGGTGCCCCACTTTCACTTGGCTATGTCGAAGATGGCAACCTTGTATGTGGTTATCATGGTTTAGTCATGGGCTGTGACGGAAAAACTGTTTCTATGCCAGCCCAACGTGTAAATGGTTTCCCTTGCAACAAAGCATATGCAGTTGTCGAAAAATTCGGTTTTATTTGGATATGGCCAGGCGAGAAAGCTTTAGCAGATGAAGCAAAACTGCCAACTTTAGAATGGGCAGATCATCCTGAATGGAGCTATGGCGGAGGCCTGTTTCACATTCACTGTGACTATCGCTTGATGGTCGATAACCTGATGGATTTAACCCACGAGACCTATGTTCACTCAAGCAGCATCGGACAAAAAGAGATTGATGAATCATTGCCTGTGACTAAAGTTGACGAGGACCATGTGGTTACCGAACGCTATATGGAAAATGTGATCGCACCTCCATTTTGGCAAATGGCCCTTCGCGGTAACCACTTAGCAGATGATGTACCTGTTGACCGTTGGCAACGTTGTCACTTCTTTGCGCCAAGTAATGTGCATATTGAAGTGGGTGTCGCACATGCTGGGCATGGTGGTTATCAAGCGCCAAGTGACAAGAAGGTTTCTTCAATCGTGGTCGATTTTATTACGCCAGAAACTGAAACCTCACATTGGTATTTCTGGGGAATGGCACGTAACTTCCAGCCAGATAATACTGAACTCACCGATCAAATTCGTGAAGGCCAAGGCAAAATCTTTACTGAAGATTTAGAAATGCTTGAGCAACAGCAGCAAAATATTTTAAACAATCCACATCGCAAATTACTCATGCTCAACATCGATGCAGGCGGTGTACAGTCTCGTAAGGTGATTGAGCGACTGCTTGCCGAAGAAAATAAAACACCTCCTGAAACGTCCGTACAGAAGTTTCCAAACATTCGGATTATTTAAAGGAGCATAAACATGGACGTTATTATTCAAAAAATTCACCAGCTCACCCCGACTATTCGTGCATTTGAATTGGTTGCAGCAAATGGTACGGAGCTGCCGAGTTTTGGAGCAGGTGCGCATATTGATGTGCATCTGAAAAACGGTCTCACCCGCCAATATTCACTTTCAAACTGCTGCACTGAAAAGCATCGCTATGTCATTGGTGTTTTACATGATGCTAATTCACGCGGTGGTTCACGTTGCATACATACTGAATATCGTGAAGGCGACCATTTAAAGATTGGTGAACCACGCAATTTATTTGAAATTCACCCTCAAACCAAACAAGCGGTTTTATTTGCGGGTGGGATTGGTATTACCCCTATTTTGTCGATGGCGTATCGGCTTAAGTCGGCCAATATTCCTTTTGAATTGCACTACTTTGTTCGTAGTCATGAAATGATTGCTTTCTATGGCAACTTAACCGAGCACTTTGGTGACCAAGTTCATTTTCATATTCAAGATCAACCAGACACCGAATGTAATATGGCAGAGGCTTTGGACCAAGCTTCACCTGATAAACACTTATATGTATGTGGACCAACAGGGTTTATGCAGTTTGTTATGAGTTCGGCTGAACAAGCAGGTTGGCATAGCGAACAGTTACATCAAGAGCATTTTGTTGCTCAAAAAGTAGATACATCTAACGATGAAGCTTTTACGATTGAAGTGAAAGGTACGGGCCGTCGAATTGAAGTATTACCAGAGCAGACTGCTACTGAGGCATTGATTGCAAATGGTTTTGATATTCCTGTTTCGTGTGAACAAGGTATTTGCGGTACCTGTATTACCCGCGTAGTAGAAGGCACGCCTGATCATCGGGATATGTTTATGACCGATGAGGAACATGCATTGAATGACCAGTTTACGCCCTGCTGTTCTCGTGCAAAAACTAAAAATCTTGTGATTGAGCTTTAATACTCAAGTTCCTTTATTCAAACATAAAGGAACTTATTTCATCTTAAGCACTTAAAACATTTCTTAAGGTTTCACCCAAAATCACTACGCTACTGTGTTCACGCATTAAGGTTTCAGCACGCCCTGCCTGACGATGTACCAAGGCATCGAAAATCGAGCAATGCTGTAAATGTGCATAGTGCAAACGGCGATATTCTGACAAAGCTTGATTCTGGTCATAGGTAATGGCTTGAGCAGAAGCCATCGGCAATTGGTTGTTTTTCGCTAAAGCTTGTATGAGTGCGACGTTTTGCGCGCCTTCAATAATGGTGTCATGAAAAATGACGTTGAAATGGTGATAACGTTCTAATTCAGCATCACCAAACTCGTCTTTATCATTAAATAGTTTTTCAGTTTCCTGAATGCAATGTTGCAACGTCTTTTTTTGCTCTTCGCTTAAGCCTTGTTCTGCCAAAGTTTTCGCAGCTAACCCTTCCAGCACACCGCGCACTTCAAGCGCATCATGAACAAGTTGTTCTGAAATTTCACGAACTGTGTAACCACGAGTTGGGTTTTTAATGAGGAGGCCTTCTTGCTCGAGCAACCGAAAGGCAATACGAACAGGCTGCCTTGAAACACCAAGTAACTCGGCAGTCGGAATTTCGGCAATTCTGGCACCGCCTTCAAGTTCCCCTGAAATAATCATTTTTCTTAGTTTAAGTAAAACTTGTTGTCCTGAAGACATTCGCTGCCACACATCACCAAAAACGTCACTTCGATGCTAGCAAGTTCATTTGTAAAATGAAATAAATTTTCTGTGTGAATCAGTGCTTAAGCATTTCTGTAGATTTTAAAAAATTAAATTACCAACCACCTTTTATCAAAGGTTTTTAAGGTTATTCACCATAATATCGAGGTTATTACGAATTAAATAAGCCAAGTTAATATCAATGCCCTCCAGCATTTTTTCCTCAACTTTTGAAACCACTTCGTTACATTTATTGAGCTTATCAATACCGCTGTCGGTCAGCGTAATTAAAATACGGCGGCCATGTGTAGGATCTGGTTTTTTCTCAATCCAGCCATTCACCAGTAGATCTTGCAAGATTTTGTTGGCTGATTGCGGCTTTATGAAAGATCGCTCAGCAAGCTTGGCATTGGATAAATTACTTTTTGAAGCTAAAACGGAAAGCGCAGTAAATTGCGGCAAGGTAATTTCAAGCTCTTTTAAATGTTCTGTTAAATGTTTACTAATAATTCGGTCAACACGAGCAATCATGTAACTTAACTTAGGCTCATCTTCTACTTTTTTTTGAACTGAATTCGAACGTACCATAACCTTTCAATCATCATAAGAAAATCTGTAGTGAAAGTATGAAGCACTAACCCCATACTTTCGTTAAAACTTAGCGAGCACCTGAGCTTTGTACTAAATGTACAGGCTGTTTAGGTTTTTTGACAAGAAGTAATGCAGAGATCGCTGCAATTAAGATCACTGGAATGCTTGAACCAATCACGATGGTCGAGCTTTGTCCAAGTGAAAGTAAAAAACCAGCCATTAAAGGTCCTGCAAAAGAACCAATACGCCCGACTGCAACTGCTGCACCTACTCCAGTTCCACGCATTTCTGTTGGGTAATACATGGCAGCCAAACCGTATAATGCCGATTGTCCACCCACAATGAATAAGCCACAACCCACTGCCGAAAGTGCAAGTAAAGCCACTGTCGGAGAAATTGCTAAACAGCACAGTGAAAATAAAATACCGAGATAAATCAGTTTAATCACAAAGCCCATACGTAATTTATCAAGCAATACACCCATGAGAATCGAACCTAAAATTCCGCCAACGTTGTAACCCATCTGCACATAGTTTGCCTGAAGTTTCGATAAGCCTTGCGCGCCCATCAGTAACGGCAACCAATTCAACAAGAAATACAGTACAACGAGCGTACAGAAAAAACTGACCCAAAGCTGAATCGTCGACATACGACGCTCTTTTGCAAATAAAACTTCCAAGAATGGCGTGGTTTTTTGCGCTTGACCTTTACGTTGTAGGTAATCATTTGACTCAGGTAAAAATCGCATAATCAGTGGAATGAGTAAAATAGGCGCAATCCCACCAATATAGAAAATATGACGCCACTCTGCATCGCCTGCCAACGACATGGCAACGACAGAGGTGAGTAATCCACCGAAAGGAATGCCGCTATACATAATACTTACCGCTGTCCCTTTATATTTATCGGGTACAGCTTCAGATGCCAGTGTAATCATCATCGGAAGTGCCCCACCCATTCCTAAACCAGTACAAAAACGAATGAGTAACAGCAAACTAAAGTTAGCAGCATAAGCCGTTAGCAAAGACATAATTCCAAAAAGTAAAATACTAAAAATCAGAATTTTCTTACGCCCGACAATATCGGCAAACCGACCACCTAATATGGCACCTGGTAGTGTTCCTAAAATTGCAGCGCTAAATGCCCACGCCATCTGTCCATTGTCCAACATAAACTCAGCCCGCATTCGTGGGGCGGCTACCCCCATTGACTGAAGATCAAAACCTTCAAAAATTGCGATTGCAAAGCATAATAGCAACGTGATTTTTGCCCTTGCAGACTGTCCTAATATCTTTTCCATTGTGTTATCCCTTATTGACTAGTCGTTCCATTTAGCCCTTTGTGTATTATTGTTTAAACACACCAAAAATATCAGTTAAACTTACCAAAAAATCAACATTTTTTTATATTAAATAATAAATAAAATTAATTAATATATAAAATACAATAGATTATAAAATATTTATGAAATTTTATAAAAAAGACTTGAATGTAAGTTTAACTGATATTAAATTAAATCCCAGAACAGCTAAAAATCATTCAAGGAGTATGAAGATGAGTTATGAAAACCGCTGGGAAACAGTAGATGTTAAAGTTGAAGATGGAATTGCATGGGTAACACTAAATCGCCCAGAAAAGAAAAATGCCATGAGCCCGACACTCAATCGTGAAATGATTGATGTACTTGAAGCGATAGAACTTGATCAAAATGCACGTGTGCTTGTGTTGACTGGTGCAGGTGATTCTTGGACAGCAGGCATGGACTTGAAGGAATATTTCCGTGAAGTCGATACTCAGCCAGAAATTTATCAAGAACGTATTCGCCGCGACTCATGCCGTTGGCAGTGGCAACTTCTTCGTATGTATTCAAAACCAACCATTGCTATGGTCAACGGCTGGTGCTTTGGAGGCGGTTTCTCACCTTTAGTGGCTTGTGACCTGGCAATTGCAGCAGATGAAGCAACTTTCGGTTTATCTGAAATTAACTGGGGGATCCCACCGGGTAACCTTGTAAGCAAAGCAATGGCAGACACTGTTGGTCACCGTGCCTCTTTGTACTACATCATGACGGGTAAAACCTTTAGTGGTAAAGAAGCTGAAACTATGGGTCTTGTGAATAAAAGCGTACCGCTTGAACAGTTAAAAGCAGAAGTGACTGAGCTTGCAAACTGTCTACTTGAGAAAAACCCTGTGGTTCTTCGTACCGCTAAAAATGGATTTAAGCGTTGTCGTGAACTGACTTGGGATCAAAATGAAGACTACTTATATGCCAAACTTGATCAATGTATCCACCGCGATACAGAAAACGGTCGCCAAGAAGGTTTGAAACAATTTTTAGATGAAAAATCAATTAAACCGGGTTTACAGAGCTATAAACGTACTGGTTAACTTTTGATTCTCTAATGGCAATGTAAGGACACAACCCATGCAAAATGTACAGTTACTTATTCACGGTCAATCTATTGATGCATCAAATCAGGCAACGTTTGAGCGTATTAGCCCCATTGATGGATCAGTGGCAACGAAAGCCGCTGCTGCAACTTTGGACGATGTTGATCGTGCAATAGACTCGGCACAACAAGCTTTTAAAATATGGTCGAAACTCTCGCCTACCGAACGTCGCTTACGTTTGATAAAAGCAGCCGATTTAATGGACCAAAAGACCGAGCAATTCATTGAAACTGGAATGCAGGAAACAGGTTCAACTGCGACATGGTATGGGTTTAATGTTCACCTTGCTGCCAACATGTTACGTGAAGCCGCAGCCATGACCACACAAATTGACGGAAGCTTAATTCCGTCAGATGTGCCGGGAAATCTTGCAATGGGTGTCCGAGTTCCTTGTGGTGTGATTGTAGGGATTGCACCTTGGAACGCCCCTGTCATTTTGGCAACACGTGCGCTTGCTATGCCTTTGGCTTGTGGTAACACGGTAGTGTTAAAAGCATCGGAAGCCTGCCCAGCAACACATCGTCTCATTGGTGAAGTGTTACATGAAGCAGGTCTTGGTGAAGGTGTGGTGAATGTGATTACGCATGCCGCCGAAGATGCACCACAAATCGTGGAGCGTTTAGTGTCTCACCCAGCCGTGAAACGCATTAATTTTACGGGTTCAACCAAAGTCGGAAAAATTATTGCCGAGACTGCTGCCAAATATTTAAAACCTGTTTTGCTTGAACTTGGTGGCAAAGCCCCTGTTGTGGTTTTAAATGAAGCTGACATTAATGAAGCCGTAAATGCAGTTGCTTTTGGAGCGTTCTTTAATCAGGGACAAATTTGTATGTCGACCGAACGTGTTTTGGTTCAAGACAAAATTGCCGACCAGTTTATTGAAAAACTGATTGAGAAAACCCGCTCTATTCGGGCAGGTAATCCAACTTCAAAAGACAATGTACTCGGTGTTTTAGAAAGTCGGCGTGCTGCAAACCGTATTCAGCATTTGCTGGAAGATGCACAAAGCAAAGGTGCTGACTTACCTTTAGGTATTCATATTGAAGACACCACCATGCAACCGACGCTGGTGCTCAATATTAAACCTGACATGCTGCTTTACCGCGAAGAATCATTTGGGCCTGTATGCACAGTTCAACGTTTTTCAAGCATTGAAGAAGGTATAGCATTGGCAAATGACAGCGAGTTCGGTCTGTCTTCAGCAGTGTTTAGCCAGAATATTTCGCAAGCATTAGAAGTCGCTCACCAGATTGATTCGGGTATTTGTCACATTAACGGCGCAACCGTACATGACGAAGCTCAAATGCCATTTGGCGGAACAAAATCGAGTGGTTACGGACGTTTTGGTAGTAAAGTCTCTATTGCCGAATTTACCGAACTACGCTGGATTACCATTCAAACCCAATCACGTCATTACCCGATTTAGTCAGGCTAATGCGGACACAGACATATTAAATAAAAATTGCATGATGCAAAAAAATAAAGCGCAGTGATGCGCTTTCCATGGAGTGAAAGAAATGCAAATGAATGCCACTCAATCACAAGACCGCGAACGGTTCGTAAAATTAGGGCAACATGATATTCATTATCACCATAAAGATGACACGCTCTATATCAGCCCAAAAGAGCAATTAAAACCGTATCCACAAAAACTGACAGATCGGTTAATTCATTTTGCACAAACTAAACCAGACCATATTTTTGCAGCAAAACGTAATGCTCAAGGTGAATGGGTCAAACTGAGTTATGCAGAAGTTTTACAACGTGCATGGCACATTGCTCAGGCATTACATGAACGTAAGTTAAGCCAAGAAAGACCACTCGTTATTTTAAGTGGTAATGATCTCGAACATTTAACACTGTCTATGGCTGCCATGCTGGCAGGTGTGCCTTTCTCTGCTATTTCGCCCGCCTACTCTCTGATTTCTCAAGACTTTGGCAAACTCAAACATGTGTTTGAAGTGCTGACACCTGGTATGGTCTATGCCAGTGATGGACAAGCCTTTGCCAAAGCCATTCAAGCTTGTATTACATCCGACATTGAAGTGGTGACCAATAAAGGAATTGTAGGCGATCAGATCTGCACATCTTTTCAGTCGCTATTAGATACGCCAGTTTCAAATGTACAAGAGTTTTATCAAACCCTTGATGAAAACCAGATTGCTAAATTTCTATTTACGTCAGGTTCAACCAAATTACCTAAAGCTGTGCCGACCACGCATTTAATGTTGTGTGTTAATCAGCAAATGTTATTGCAGACTTTCCCTGAGTTTGAAGAAACACCACCTGTCCTACTGGACTGGCTGTCTTGGCACCACACATTTGGCGGTAGTCACAATGTCGGCATTGCGCTCTATAACGGCGGTACCATTTACATTGATGATGGCAAACCCGTTGCAGAAAAATTTGACGAAACCATTCGTAATCTCAAAGAAATTTCTCCAACCGTTTATTTAAATGTGCCAAAGGGTTGGGAAGAACTCACCGAAGCTTTAGAAAAAGATGAAGAATTAAGAGACCGCTTTTTTGCCAAAGTTAAAATTTTATTCTTTGCAGGTGCAGCACTTTCAGAAGCGGGCTGGAACAGACTCGATAAAATTGCTCAGCAACATTGCGGAGAAAAAATTCGCATTATGAGCGGATTGGGCATGACTGAAACTGCACCCTCTTGTGCATTCACGACTGGCCCACGCGTGATGGCTGGCTTTATTGGTTACCCAGCGCCGGGATGCGAAATCAAGTTGGTTCCATGTGGTGACAAACTAGAGTTTTGTGTTCGCGGCAAACATGTCATGAAAGGCTATTGGCGCTTAAAAGAAGACCAGCAAAGCACTGTTTTTGACGATGAAGGCTTTTTCCATACGGGTGATGCTGTTCATTTAGTCGATATCAATGATCCGACTAAAGGCCTGATGTACGATGGACGAATTGCTGAAGACTTTAAACTCAATACGGGTACTTTTGTGAATGTGGGCACACTACGCAATAAAGTGCTCATTCAAGGTAATTTACTGGTTCAAGATGTCTGCATTACAGGCTCAAACCTGAATGCTGTTGGTTTTCTTATTTTTCCAAAACTAGACGCGTGTGCTCAACAAGCTGGTCTTAAGCTGGGCGAACATTCTGCAACAGAGATATTACAGCATCCTAAAGTTCAGCAATGGTTCCGCCAATTTTTAACGACCTTTAATAAAGATGCGACTGGTAGCTCAAATACAGTCTCAATGCTTTATTTAATGACCGAGCCACCTCAACTCGATGCAGGCGAAGTGACCGATAAAGGCAACCTCAATCAAAGCAATATTACCAAGCGTCGAGCCGCTTTAATTGATGAACTTTATCAAAAGCAAACTGATAACCCGCTGATTATTCGGGTGCCCACCTTAAAGCAATAAGCATAAGCAATTGAAATAAAAAAAGGAAGCTCAAACTTCGGTTTGGGCCTTAGCCTCACTTTTGCCTAAAAAAAGGTTCAACATGCCACACGATACAGAATTTGAACTATTTCGAGACAGCTACCGCAGGTTCTTAAAAGAACAAGTTGCTCCGTATTATGAACAGTGGGAACACGATGGCCTCATCCCGCGTGATCTATGGCTTCGTCTTGGGGAAAATGGCTTTTTGTGTGTTGATGTGCCCGAGGAATATGGCGGCTACGGCGCTCCTATTCATTACTCACTCATGCTAGTTCAAGAAACTGCTCAAGCTGGTTTTGCATCTTTGGCAGTCGCGATTGGTGGACAAAATGAGTTGGTCTCTCCTTACCTACAAAATATCGGGTCCGAAGAGCAAAAACGTTATTGGTTACCGAAAATGGTCACAGGTGAAGTCGTCACTGCAATTGCCATGACAGAGGCCAATGCAGGTTCAGACTTACAGGCCATCCGTACTCAAGCGATTTTAGAAAATGACCACTACCGTATTAATGGTTCAAAAACTTTTATCTCAAATGGATTACATGCCGATCTGATCGTTTTGGTAGCAAAAACCAATCCGCAAGCCAAAGCAAAAGGTATTTCAATTTTCTTAGTTGATGCTGATTTAGACGGCGTCAAAAAAGGCCGCTCTTTACAAAAAATCGGGCTGCATGCCCAAGATACAGCTGAACTGTTTTTTGATGATGTCTGTGTGCCTACGACTCAGCGTTTGGGTGAAGAAGGACAAGGTTTTGCTTATTTAATGCAAGAGTTACCGCGTGAGCGTTTGAGCATTTCTATGATGGCTTTGGGATCGATTTTGGGGGCTATTGAAATCACCAAAGACTATGTACTGGAACGTAAAGCTTTCGGACAACCGTTAAGTCAAATGCAAAACACGCGCTTTGTGCTGGCAAATGCGCAAATCAAAGCAAAAGCTGCTCAAGCCTTTGTAGATCAATGCGCAGCCCTGTATCAACAACACCATTTAAGCGTAACCCAAGTTGCCGCATTGAAATGCTTTATTACCGATGTTCAATGTGAAGTGATTGATCAGTTACTTCAGCTTTTTGGTGGCTACGGTTACATGCAGGAATACTCGATTTCACGCTTTTTTGTGGATGCACGGGTACAGAAAATTTATGGGGGAACCAATGAAATTATGAAGGAAATCGTGGCCCGAGAACTGCTCGGAAAATAATTCGCTTTAAAAACTAAATCAGGCAGACACAACAATCATGCCTTATTGAAAACAAAAAAATGATATTTCAGGAAGAAATGCGATGTCGAAATTATGGATGTACTCTACCCTTATGCTCTCAGGCTCGGTCTGGGCGGGCAGTTTTATTGATAACAGTTCAGTAGAACTCACCACACGAAATTTCTATTTTGACCGTGACTACAAAGAGCAATCCGCTTACCCCGCTGCCAAGGACTGGACGCAAGGGTTTATTCTCAAAGCCAACTCAGGTTATACCGAAGGGACAATCGGTTTTGGCTTGGATGTACTGGCAACAGCAGGTTTTAAACTCGATGCTGATGCCGAACATGCTGGTACTGGCAATTTACTCAGAAATGCGGTCACCAATGAACCCGCCGATTCTTATGGAGAAATTGGGGTTACCGCAAAAGCCAAAATGAGCCAGACCGAGCTACGGATCGGTACGCTTATGCCGATGAATCCTGTTCTAGTGGCTTCACCTGCTCGTTTGCTTCCTCAGACTTATCGAGGTATTTCACTGACCAGTAAAGATATTAAAGACTTCGACTTACAGGCAGCCTATCTCGATAAAGTGAATCATCGTGATTCGACCGACTACGAAAAAATTAAAATTTCAGGCGTGAATGGACGTTTCAAAGGTGCTGAAACCGATGGGCTCTATTATTTAGGGGGGAACTATCAGCTCAATCCCGCATTCAAGCTCACCGCTTTTTATATGGATGTTGATGATCTATATAATCAGACTCTGGTCGGTGTATTACACCAATATAAAATTAATGACAGCACAAATCTGAGTTCACAATTACGCTACTACCGCAGCCGCGATGACGGACAAGCAAAAGCAGGCTTAGTCGATAATGACCTGTATCATGCGCATTTCGAACTCAAACATCAAAACCATAAATTTATTTTTGGAACTTTCCAACACCACGGCGACACTGCCTTCCCGTATTTGACTGGAGGTGAAACTGGCTTACTCATTGATACATGGCCGGGTGAGTTTTTAAACCCAAAAGAAAAAGCCTATAGCTTCCGTTATGAATATGACTTTAAAGATTATGTACCGGGTTTACGTTTTATGACCCGTTACACCACAGGTCACAATATTTATGCACCCAACTTAGGTGGCACCAATCTAAAAGAACGCGAAACAGACTTTGATTTAGGTTACACCGTTCAAAGTGGCTGGTTAAAAAATCTAGGGTTACGCGCGCGCTATGCCATTTATGACAACAACATGCTCTCTACAGCCAACATCAAACCTGTCAATGAAACCCGTATCAACATCGACTACACATGGAAATTTAAATAATTCAAAACAAGAGGTTCTGTCACAGATAGAACCTCTTTTTATTTCGGAAAATTCATCATGAAGAAAGTTGTAACACTACTCTGCGGAATGAGTCTGATTGCCCTGACTCATGCCGAAACGCAATATAGCCCACCACCCATTCAACTTGAGCCTTTAGCAAAATTTAGTGTTGATCTGAATGCACCTGTTTGGGAATTAGGTACCACCAGTGATGCAGGTAAACGCCGAATTATTCCGATTACAGGTGGGACATTTGCAGGGAAATCACTTAAGGGCCACATTTTAAATAATGGCGCAGATTGGCAAATTGTCGACAGTAAAGGGTTGGCAATTATTGATACGCGATATTTGTTAGAAACCGATGATGGTGCGCTTATTTACCTTCAAACCAAAGGTTACCGACATGGCTCAGCCGAAACGCTAAAACAGCTTGCCCAAGGCAAAGATGTCGACCCGAAAAATTACTATTTCAAAATCACCATGCAGTTTGAAACCAGCTCACCTAAATATGCATGGCTTAACCAGACCGTTGCAGTAGGTAGTGCTATGCGTTTGGGCAAAGCGGTTATTTATGATGCCTATACGCTGAAATAATAATTTTTATAACACTTACAAAAGGATGGACCCTTCATTATGGATCAAAAAACTTTAGAACACTTACCGCCCATCCATCACCATTTGGGTGGACACAATATTCATTGGAATGACAAGAACACTGAACTCACCATCCACTACACGGCGCTAGAAAGCTTTACCAATCCACGCGGCACCGTTGAAGGTGGCATGATCTGCGCCATGCTTGACGATGTGATGGGAGTTTTTGCATATCTCGCCAATGGCCATAAACCCGCTACCACCATCAACTTAACGATGGATTTTTTAAGGCCCTGTACTGTGGGCGAAGTCATTACAAAATGTCGATTCATTAAACAAGGCAAAACTGTACTGAATCTCGAAAGTGAGGCTTGGCAAAACAACAAAATGATTGCACGAAGCACAGCTAATTTTCTGGTTTTAGATTAATTACTACCATTCATTCAATAAGGATATGAATAAATGAATTACACCAACAATAAACGAATTTTGACCCACTCCGTTTTAATGCTTGCCATGCTTGGTTCTTTGGCAGGCTGTGGAAGTGATAATGATGACACAACGTTTCCGTCAACAACGAAACCACCGCAGTTATCTCCTGCTGTTGGCGTAAAAATGACAGGAAGCTGTACCGACTTACTTGGGTTTCAGTACAACAATACAGTCATTAGCTCAGCTACCCTTCAAGAAGCAGGCACATTGACTGTCGCCAACAAACCGATTGGCGCTCATTGTTTAGTCAAAGGTTATATAGACCAACGTGTAAGCCCTGTCGATGGACAAACCTATCAAATTGGTTTTGAAATGCGCTTACCTGTTGATTGGAACGGCCGTTTTCTCTATCAAGGCAATGGTGGAACCGATGGTAACTTAGTACCTGCAACGGGTCAGGTTGGTAGCGGTGGTCCACTCACCAATGCCCTGCATGATGGTTTTGCTGTTATTTCTTCCGATGCCGGACATAATGCTTCACAAAATCCAATGTTTGGTTTAGACCCTCAAGCCAGAATTAACTACGGCTACGGTGCGATTACCAAACTCACGCCTATGGCAAAAAACCTAATTAAAACAGCATATGGTAAATTGCCAGACCGCTCCTATGCAGGCGGCACATCGAACGGTGGGCGTCATGCCATGATTGCTGCAACCCGTTTAGGCGATCAATATGATGGTATTTTGGCAAGTACACCAGGTTTTCATTTACCTCGTGCAGCTGCGGCTCAACTCTATACAGCACAGCAGCTCCGTCGTGTCGCAACAGATGAAAATGACCTAAGTACCGCCCTTACCCTTCCAGAGCGTAAAGTTTTAGCAAAAGCGATTTTAGATCGATGCGATGCTTTAGATGGTGTTGCAGATGGCTTGGTTCAAGATGTTGAGGCTTGCCGTACAGCTTTTGATATTCACAAAGATGTACCCGTTTGCTCAAGCACAAGAGATGGTACTTGTTTAAGTACCGAACAAATTGATGTATTAGCCAACATTTACCGCGGCCCTGTAAATTCTGCTGGACAAGCACTTTATGCAACTCAGCCTTTCGACCCCGGTTTAGTTGGCAGTAACTGGGCAAGCTGGAAATTTGAATCTTCGGTGGGAACAGCACGTGATCCTGTTGCAGTCGGCATTCTGTTTCAGGTTCCACCAGACCCAACCATGACGCAAAACTCTAGACAATTTGCCTTTAATTTTAACTTCGATACTGACTATCCAAAACTCTCGGCAACCAATGATGTATACACCGAAAGCTCCATGTCATTCATGATGCCACCCGATGAACTCAATCTAGATAAACTCCGCAATCACGGTGGCAAAATGATTGTGGTACAAGGCACAGCAGACGGCGTTTTCTCTGTAGATGACACCCAAAATTGGTACGATCAACTACTACAACACTATAAAAATGATGCAAAAGGCAAAGCACCTGAATTTGCACGTTTCTTTAGAGTTCCGGGCATGAACCATTCCCGTGGTGGCATTGCAACCGACCAATTTGATGCTTTAACCACTTTAGTCAACTGGGTTGAATATGGACAGGCACCAGACCGTATCATTGCGACTGCGCGCGGTACAGGCAATCCAAGTGGTGAAGTGAATACTGAACTTCCGCAAGATTGGGCAGCAAACCGCACCCGTCCACTTTGTCCTTACCCACTGGTTGCCCGTTACAAGGGTCAAGGTGATAGTGAAAAAGCTGAAAACTTTAGCTGTAAATAAGTCCGTTGCAATTAAAAGAGAGCTTATTTAAGCTCTTTTTTATTTTTTAAGAATCGTGGAGGCAAGCAGATGATTTTCATAAATATCGTTTTATAAATCATCTATTTCCCCCTAAGAGCCCAAATTTATTCGCCTATAGCTCAAAATAAAAAAAACTTTAAAATGAAGTGTAATATTATTGGATATAGTCTCTTTTTTATTTCTGCTATGAACAATACGCTCTCTAACAACAAACAAGTTGGAATAGTTTCTACTTTTTCCGAACTTATAAGCACCCATTTTCAAGGAGAGATGAATGCTATTTGCTGGTACAGAAATTTGGTTGGCGATTTTAAAGAAATTGTGGCTCAACTTCAGTTAAAAGAGAACGTTACAGAAATTTCAATAGAAGATCTTTTAGCACTGCAACTTTCAGTACAAGGTCATCTGGCAAGAGAAATTATCTTAAATGATATGCAATTATTAGCTGATCTTGGAGCCTCGCCTGCGCTTAATTTAATTCAAAGTTACGAACGCGATGATGAACTGAATTTCATTTCAACAGATGTGTATTCCTATCACGTCGATCGTTCACCCATCGAAACAGATACATTTTTATGCACCTATCATGGTGCTGCTAGCGAAATCCTGCCCAATGATCAGGCACAACAAAAGGTTTTAATTCCAGAAATCAGAGAACAGCTCAGAAAATTACATGACGGGCCAGAAGCTGAATTTGAGCATTTCTTGCAAGAATACTTTTTTGATTTGCATTATCAGGCCCAGCCTGATGCACAACCGGTCAATTTAGGTGTGGGACATCTTTGGCGTTTGGCCGTCGATCATCCAACCCAACAGGTCTTGCCTTGTGTGCATAGAGCACCGATTGAAAAAGATGGCGAATATAGGTTGCTGTTGATTTGTTAGGAGGCTAATGCACTAGATTAGACAGCTATTGTGTGAATATAGTGCATTTTTCATTTAAATTATCCAATAAAATAGAATTTTAGCGTGGCATAAAATTTGCTCTAAACATATCCGTTATTTTTTAAAATTCATTAGGATATGTTTTATGTTTAAGCGCTCGCTCCTCTCTTTTGTCATTCTCAGCAGTTTTGCGACGTCAACGGTTTACGCAGAAAGTTTTAATATTCTTAAACAGATCTCAAATAAACCTGTCCAGCTAAAAAATGGTGACTATAAAGGCAATTATTATGTTCCTTCGACTTTAGAGACCATCACTTGGGGCTATTTACCCAATAAAGACGCCAAGCCTGTTATTGCTGTTCCATCAGGAAGTGTGGTGACCTTTGATACGGTCTCACATGAAGGCTTATTGGAGGATCAAGGGCGTGATGCAGAAAAATATTTTAAATCGAAAGGTGTAAAAGCTGAAAATATTCTCGATGAAGCAAAAACAATTACGAAGTCTAATTTAAAACATGATTTTCATCAGGATGGCCCGCATATCGTCACTGGACCTGTTGAAATTCAAGGTGCACAACCCGGTGATATTTTAAAAGTCGAAGTCATTAAAGTTCAACCTCGTGTTCCTTACGGCGTGATTTCCAATCGTCATGGTAAAGGAGCGCTGGTGGGTGAATTTCCTAAAACACCTAAACAAGAAAATGCATCTGCTGCTCACCCAGAACGTTATGGGAATGTTTCAGTATTTACCCCAATCGAAAAAAACGCCAAAGGTGAATACGAAGGCGTACTCAAAACAGAATCAGGAAAAGCGATTCGTTTCCCGCTTTATCCATTTATGGGCATCATGGGAGTAGCGGCCAATACATCTGAGCCTGTCCATTCTGTCCCGCCTGCAATGTATGGCGGCAATATTGATATCAATGAGTTAGGCGCTGGATCAACCATTTATTATCCAGTACAAGTTCCCGGTGCGCTGTTCTATACAGGCGATAGCCATTTTTCACAGGGTGATGGCGAAGTTGCGCTGACAGCGCTAGAAGCATCCGCTCGTGCAACCCTTAAATTTACCTTATTAAAAGCAGGCAAAGATAAAATCCCGGGTAAGGAAATTGTGCAGCCTTTGGCAGAGAATGCTGAATTCTGGATTACGCCAGGACTGGATGAGGATTTAGATGAAGCTATGAAAAAATCGACTCGTGAAGCAATCCGTTTTTTAAATCAGGAATATGGCATTGATGAAGCGCTTGCTTATGCTTATCTAAGTGCAGCCACAGATTTTGAGGTTTCGCAGGTGGTGGATAAAACCAAAGGAATTCACGCAAAAATACGTAAAGCTGATTTTAAAGAATTTAATCAAGCAGCCAAATAATATGGTTAATTCCTAATTGTTATTTTGCTCAGAGAGTTAGCGTGTATCACTTGGCTCTTTGAGCTTTATATTTAATTGATACGAATGACAATAATGTGAGAATATTCCTATTCACGCTATATATTCTCTACAATGACCAGTAGAGATGGAATAAAACACGTTCCGTTGGTTAGGAATATCACCCAATATCTTAGAAAAAAGATACTAGATTGCTCAATAAAAATGATAATTAGTTAACACTTTATTAACATCAGTTCTTATGATTTCTTTTATGATGAGACTGTTCAATAATTGAGAAAACAAATGAAAAAAATCTTATTTATAGCATTAACAACAATTGCCCTAACAGCTTGTTCAAAAGACGCGAATAAACAGACTGAGACCAAACCCACAACTGAAGATAAATCTGTCACTGCACAAACAAACGGGAGCAGAGCAAACGCCTAATCGAGTTTCCTATCTTGAGATTTCTCCAAAAACTCAAAAATGTGATGCTGGAGCAGGACAAATGGATTGCTTACAAGTTAAACAACTTGATTATAAAGATGGGCAAAAAACATATAAGAGCAAAGATTGGGAAAATTTCTATGCAGGAATCGAAGGTTTTACGCATAAGAGCAATGAACAAGTCCTTATTCGTGTTAAAGAATATGACATCCCGAATCCACCAGCTGATGGCTCAAGTGTTCGTTATGTGCTAGATGAAGTGATTGAAACGGTTCCTAGCAAATAAAAGTTTTTAAATAAAAAGCACTTGGTTTTAGTACCGAGTGCTTTTTATTTTTAAAACCTGAACTGTTTAGTTGGCGGCCCGCCTACACCTTTCTTATATATGATTTAGAATTTTGCTCGCAAAGATAAGGTTACATTACGTGGTTCTCCCCAATACACGCCATTATAAAACCCTATTTCCTGATAGTACTTTTTATCAAATAAATTAGTAACTTGAATATTAGCACTCAGATCTTTACTTAATTCATAGCCAATATTGGCGTTTGCTAAAAAATATGCATTTTGTCGAATAAAACCATCTGTATTCGATGGTGCTCCACCCCATTTGCGCTTTACTTCACTTTGCCAATTTATCCCAAAGCCTACGTTTACCTTATTTGCACCATCCCATAAATTTTCTGGTAATTTAAAGTTGGTATAAACCTTCGCTAAGTTTTGGGGAATAGAGGTAGAAGCACTTACTTGTTCTGAACTTATACTGTTTACATAGGTATAACCAGCTGTAATATTCCAATTAGGTGTGATCTGCCCAATAGCCTCGAGTTCAAAACCTTCAATTTTTAACCCCTCACCTGATGCTTTCATTGGATCAGCACCATCATCTGTTTTAATACCCGCAGCGACTGCTTCACTATCAAGTATGGCAACATTCGATTTTTTAGACCAAAAAGCAGCAGCTGTTGCCAGTAATTGATTGTCTAGCAAACTTGCTTTCAAACCTGCTTCATAACTTTTACCAACTTCTGGCTCCAAGAAACTATTATTACGGTCTTTTTGACTACTTGGATTAAACATATCGGTATAACTGGTATAGGCCGTTATAAAATCATTAAGATCATACGTCACCCCAAAGTAAGGCGTAAATGCATCAGCTTTTACATCACTTTTCGTTCCATTCGTCGCTGAATAATCACTATAGCGTCCGCCTACAATTAATTTTAATTCATCGGTAACATTGAGTTTTAAAGTGCTATATACCCCATAATTACGTTGTTTGGCATCTTTGGTTGCTGGCGTAATGGTATAATCTGGTTTAATGGTTGCATTGCCATCCCATGTACGCCAATCATTAATCACGCATGTATCACCAATATTATTAGAAGGTAAAGTGACATCATTCACTTTTTTAGTACAGGTCAATTGACCACTCGCCAAACCATTGAGCTGACCTGAAGGACTATCTGTAGAACGGTCAAAGCCATTAGCACCAATAATAAGTTCATGTTCGCGATTAAATAACTTAAAAGGACCACTCGCATAAAGCTCTAAACTGGTTTTTTTAGACTCTGATGTTGGATAGACTGTTGACCATACTCCGACTCCTGTCCCATCATTTTGATTCGGGAAACCAGAACCGCCATAGGACATCAACCAAAAACTTTTGGATAATGAATATGCCGCAGCAGCCTTGATCATCCAATTATTATCAAATTTATAGGTCAAATCGGCAAATGCTGTTTTATCTCGTTGACTAATGGTGTTCCAGCTATTCGCCAAGCTAAAATTTCTTGGTAAATTAGCAAGCGAACCATCTTGATTCCAGTAAGGTACTGTTCCCCATGTCGAACCACGAGGCTGATTGTCTTGATACTGGAAGCCAACACTACCCGTTAATTTTTCTGTAATATCGGCTTCTACCATTGCCATTGCAGCCAAAGTTTCTAGAGAGTAGTAATCCATATATGAATCACCCTCAGTTCGGGCTGCCATCACTCGGCTTCTTACACTTCCATCTGTGGATAATGGAATCGAAACGTCAACTTCATTACGAACTTTATTCCAACGGCTAAATGAAGTTGCTACATTACCCGACAGTTCTTTAGTTGGTCGCTTACGAATCATATTAATGGTCGCAGAAGGATTTCCTGTACTCCCTGTTAAACCCGTCGCACCCTTCACAACCTCAATACGGTCAAAGAAAAAACTATCTACACGTGGACTATTTTCACCTATTGGCATTCCATCGATTTGTCGATTTGTAATTGCATAACCTCTCGCAAAATAATTTGAACGCTCGCTATCACTTTTAGTGACTGTTACCCCAGGTGTAGCAGCAAGGACATCATCGATAATATTTAGATTTCGCTGTTCTATCTGTTCTCGTGTAATCACACTGACTGATTGAGGGGTTTCTTTTAAAGAAAGTTTAAGCTTGGATGAACTTCTAGATGAGTTCGCTTTAAAACTTTTATTCCCTTCAGTTTTTTCATCTTCTTCCGCAGTAACTTTTATCGTAGGTAAGATTGAAGATGATTCCTTGGCCAAAAGCTGTTCTTCTGCAAGCGCACTGTTTGATAAAACGCCCCACACTAAGATTGACTTTATCGCAATATTTAAAGCAGTTTTTCTGATCTGGCTGTCCATAATATTTTAACAAATAAACAAGAATCATTATTATTATCATTTAGCCAACAAAAACAAACAAATTTAACTGATTTCTATTATTTATTAGAAATATAAGCCTCTTGATCGCATATTTTGTCTTTAATTCATTGAATCAAGTCTTTAACGCCCTTGCCTCAGCAATATTATGCTGCTCAACCAAAGTACGAATCGTATATTCATGATTGGTTTTCTGGTCACAAGCAAATTCACATTTTTGATCCAAAGGTAACGCACTCCCCCCAAGCAATGGACAGCCTGCAAACAGCTCTGCTACCCAATCAACAAAGACCCGAACCTTTTGCGATAAATGTCGACTTTGCAAATAAACCACCGAAATCGGCATCGGTGCAGGTGTCCATTTTGGCAAAACTTCTTTTAAACTTCCCGCCTCAAAATGATTGGTCAACATATAGCGCGGGCCTTGGATCAAACCAAAGCCTTGCAAGGCCAAATCAATATAAGCATCACCATCATTAACAGACACATGCCCATTGACACTAACACTTTGAATCAGGTCATCGACCACAAAATCCCAGTCAAAATTACGCCCTGTACGACTGGAAAAGAAATGAATGGCTTGATGATTTTTTTGCAAATCCTCAAGTGTTTTCGGTTCACCATATTTTTCTAAATAGCATGCCGATGCTGCTGTTGCACACTGGAATGTTCCGATACGGCGGGCAATTAAACTCGAATCCTGTAATTCCCCCACACGAATAGCGCAATCCACCGCCTCACCAACCAAATCCACAGGCCGATCATTCATTCCGATCACCAAATCAATATCGGGATAGCGGTTATGAAACTCTCTTAATCTTGGAATTAGAATCAAACGCCCAATTGAAACTGGCACATCAATACGTAATCGTCCTCGCGGTCCCCGTTCCTCATCATGGAAAGAAGATTCAATATCTTCAACATCCGCCAAAATTCTGAGCGTACGGTCATAATACACTGCACCATCGGGGGTTAGACTGAGTTTACGTGTGGTTCGATTGAGTAAGCGAACTTGTAAATGTTTTTCTAAAGCCTGAATCGTGGTCGTAACCGATGCACGTGGTAGTCCAAGACTATCGGCAGCCAGACTAAAGCTGTTGGTTTCAACCACTTTATTAAAGACTTTCATTGCATGAAATAGATCCACTGGCCCACTCCCATTGATGCATTTTTTGGCTTTTATACATCAATTGTTATAAAAATACGAATAGTGTTATCAAATTTAGTATATTTATTCGTAATTGACAAACTTTTATGCTCCTTTCATTCCATAAACCTGTTTCTCCCATACAGACCAAAACAAAAAGTCTGAAAACAGGGATTCAAATAACCAGGAGCATCCCATGTCACTTTCCCGCAAACAGCTGACGCTGTCTGCTGTCATTATTGCCATTTTCGCAACAGGTGGCAGTTTTATTCTCTTCCAAGAAAATGCAGATGCCAAAGCGACCCCAACAGCAAGTTCACCACCTGCCGCAACCGTAGATGTTGCCAGCGTCGTGAGCCAAACCATAACTGACTGGCAAGAATATTCAGGACGTCTTGAAGCGATTGATCAAGTCGATGTCCGCCCTCAAGTTTCAGGCAAACTGATTGCAGTCCATTTTAAAGATGGCAGTTTAGTGAATAAAGGCGATTTGTTATTCACTATTGATCCACGTCCTTTTGAAGCAGAATTGAATCGGGCCAAAGCACAATTGGCTTCAGCACAAGCGCAAGTGACTTATAGCTCAGCAAACTTGGGACGAAACCAGCGTTTAATCCAGAGTAATGCGATTGCCCATCAAGAACTCGATCAAGCAGAAAATGAAGCACGTTCGGCTAATGCTAACCTGCAAGCTGCCAAAGCCGCAGTCGAAACCGCCCGTTTAAATTTGGAATACACCCGTATTACCGCACCTGTCAGTGGCCGCATTTCCCGTGCCGAAGTCACGGTCGGTAATGTGGTTTCCGCAGGCAATGGCGCACAGGTACTGACCAGTTTGGTATCCGTTTCTCGTCTTTATGCATCTTTTGATGTAGATGAACAAACCTATCTGAAATATATCAGCAATCAACGTAATTCAGCCCAAGTCCCCGTTTATCTCGGTCTCGCCAATGAATCTGGTTTTAGCCGTGAAGGTTATATCAGCTCTATCGATAATAATTTAAATACCACCTCAGGCACGATCCGTGTACGTGCGACGTTTGATAATCCTAAAGGCGTAATGCTACCAGGACTCTATGCACGCATTCGCTTGGGTGGTGGGCAACCACGCGCAGCCATTCTGATTAGCCCAACGGCGATTGGTGTTGATCAGGACAAACGTTTTGTGGTCGTTGTCGATGCGAAAAATCAAACCGCTTATCGCGAAGTTAAATTGGGTGCTCAGCAAGATGGCTTGCAAATCATCAATAGCGGTCTGCAAGTGGGTGATCGCATTGTCGTGAATGGTTTACAACGCATCCGACCAGGTGATCCTGTCAAACCTCACTTCATTGCTATGCCAAACCCTCAAATCACCACCGATAACAGCACACAACAACCTCAGCCTACAGATAAAACCCCAACTTCGGCAAAAGGTTAATCCTCATGAATATTTCCAAGTTTTTTATTGATCGCCCGATCTTTGCTGGGGTGCTGTCCGTCCTGATTCTACTGGCGGGCTTACTCTCTGTTTTTCAATTGCCGATTTCTGAATATCCAGAAGTAGTGCCGCCCTCTGTAGTCGTGCGCGCACAATATCCGGGTGCCAACCCCAAAGTGATCGCTGAAACTGTTGCTTCTCCGTTGGAAGAATCCATTAACGGCGTAGAGAACATGCTGTATATGCAGTCTCAAGCCAATAGCGATGGTAACCTGACTATTACTGTCAATTTCAAGCTCGGGATTGACCCCGATAAGGCACAACAACTGGTCCAGAATCGGGTCTCTCAAGCTTTGCCTCGTTTGCCCGAAGATGTACAACGCCTAGGTGTAACCACAATAAAAAGTTCACCTACATTGACGATGGTGGTACATCTCACCTCACCAGACAATCGCTATGACATGACCTACTTGCGGAACTATGCCGTACTCAATGTCAAAGACCGTCTGGCACGCTTACAAGGTGTGGGTGAAGTCGGCCTGTTTGGTTCGGGTGATTACGCCATGCGCGTATGGTTAGACCCACAAAAAGTGGCTCAACGTAACCTCACCGCGACTGAAATTGTGAATGCGATTCGTGAACAGAATATTCAGGTTGCCGCAGGTACTATCGGTGCTGCGCCCAACAATTCACCTTTACAGCTCTCGGTGAATGCACAAGGCCGTTTAAGTACCGAACAGGAATTTGCCGATATTGTTTTAAAAACAGCTGCGGATGGTGCAGTGACTCGACTCGGTGATGTCGCACGTGTTGAACTTGCCGCTTCGCAATATGGTTTACGTTCATTACTGGACAATAAACAGGCGGTGGCAATTCCAATTTTCCAAGCACCGGGTGCCAATGCCTTACAGGTCTCTGACCAAGTGCGTAGCACCATGGCGGAACTGTCCAAAGATTTTCCATCTTCGATTAAATACGACATCGTTTACGACCCCACCCAATTCGTACGCTCAAGTATCAAAGCGGTGATTCACACCCTGCTTGAAGCGATTGCACTGGTGGTTGTGGTGGTGATCCTGTTCTTACAAACATGGCGTGCTTCAATTATTCCGTTACTGGCAGTGCCTGTTTCAATCATTGGTACCTTCGCCTTAATGCTGGCCTTTGGTTATTCCATCAATGCATTGTCACTGTTCGGAATGGTACTCGCCATCGGGATTGTGGTCGATGATGCCATCGTGGTGGTGGAGAATGTCGAGCGGAATATTGAAGCAGGACTCAGTCCAAGAGATGCCACCTATCGTGCCATGCGTGAAGTCAGTGGACCGATTATCGCGATTGCGTTGACGCTGGTTGCCGTGTTTGTCCCCCTCGCCTTTATGACGGGATTAACAGGGCAATTTTATAAGCAATTCGCCATGACCATTGCCATCTCCACCGTAATTTCAGCATTTAACTCACTCACCCTATCTCCTGCTTTAGCAGCCATGTTGCTCAAAGGACATGATGCTAAACCTGACTTTTTGACCCGTGTGATGAACCGTGTCTTCGGACGCTTCTTCGCACTGTTTAACCGTGTATTTTCACGTGCCTCTGATCAATATGGTCGAGGGGTGAATCGGGTGATTTCCCATAAAGCCTCAGCCATGGGCGTTTATGCAGCCCTGCTTGGCCTGACCATTGGTATTTCTTATATCGTTCCGGGTGGTTTTGTCCCTGCGCAAGATAAGCAGTACCTGATCAGCTTTGCCCAATTACCCAATGGTGCTTCACTGGATCGAACCGAAAATGTGATCCGTAAAATGAGTGATGCCGCGCTAAAACAGCCGGGCGTAGAAAGTGCGGTGGCCTTCCCGGGTTTATCGATTAATGGTTTTACCAACAGTTCCAGTGCAGGGATCGTCTTTGTCACCTTAAAACCTTTCGCTGAACGTAAAGCAGCTGATCTTTCTGCCAATGCCATTGCAGGTGCTTTAAATCAGAAATACTCAGCGATTCAAGATGCTTATATTGCGGTCTTCCCACCACCACCGGTGATGGGTCTCGGTACCATGGGGGGCTTTAAACTCCAGCTCGAAGATCGTGGTGCTTTAGGCTATGCCGAATTGAATAATGCAGCACAATCCTTTATGAAGGCAGCACAATCTGCACCTGAATTGGGGCCAATGTTCTCTAGCTATCAAATCAATGTGCCACAACTGAATGTTGATCTGGATCGGGTCAAAGCCAAACAACAAGGCGTTGCGGTGACCGATGTATTTAGCACCATGCAGATTTATCTCGGTTCACAATATGTGAATGACTTTAACCGCTTTGGTCGTGTCTATCAGGTACGTGCTCAAGCCGATGCACCGTTCCGTGCCAATCCTGAAGATATCTTACAACTTAAAACCCGTAACAATGCTGGACAAATGGTGCCGCTGTCTTCTCTGGTCAATGTCACTGAAACCTATGGCCCAGAAATGGTGGTGCGTTATAACGGCTATACTGCTGCCGATATTAACGGCGGCCCTGCACCGGGTTACTCATCGAGCCAAGCCGAAGCCGCGGTTGAACGGATCGCCGCTGAAACCTTACCGCGTGGCGTGAAATTTGAATGGACTGATCTGACCTATCAAAAAATCTTGGCAGGTAATGCTGGATTGTGGGTCTTCCCAATCAGTGTACTGTTGGTATTCTTGGTCTTGGCGGCACAATATGAAAGTCTCACTTTACCATTGGCTGTGATTCTGATTGTACCTATGGGCATCTTGGCTGCACTGACAGGCGTATGGCTTACTGGTGGAGATAACAACATCTTTACCCAGATTGGCTTAATGGTACTGGTCGGGCTGGCCTGTAAGAATGCCATCTTGATTGTCGAATTTGCCCGAGAGCTGGAAATGCAAGGCGCGACCGCATTCAATGCTGCGGTAGAAGCTAGCCGCTTACGTTTGCGTCCGATCCTGATGACTTCGATTGCCTTCATTATGGGTGTAGTTCCACTGGTCACATCAACAGGCGCAGGTGCTGAAATGCGCCATGCCATGGGTGTTGCCGTATTCTTTGGCATGATTGGGGTTACCTTCTTTGGTTTGTTCCTGACGCCTGCCTTCTATGTGTTGATTCGTACCCTGAACAGCAAACATAAACTGCATTCGGCAGCTGTGCATGAAGCACCATTGCACAGTTCACATGATCACTAAGGAGCAGGATATGACAGGATTCAAACCACACTGGATACTCTCCTCGCTCATGGGAAGCCTGCTGCTTGCAGGCTGCTCATTGGCACCTGAATATCAGCCAGCCAAGGTCATTATTCCACTGCAATTTAAAGAAGCGGATGCCAAACTGGATGATCCTAACTGGAGCATTGCTCAACCCGCTGATGCACAATCTCGTGGTGAATGGTGGCTGATTTTTAATGATCCACAGCTGAATGATCTGCAACAACAGGCAATCGCGGGCAACCAGAATCTAAAAGCCGCAGCAGCCAATATTCAGGCATCACGCGCCTTGAGGTCTGCTGCACAAGCTGAACGTTTACCTAGCATCGGCGCAGGTTTTGGCCCCACCCGTCAAAAGCCCTCACCCTCTTCGTTAGGACTCGATGCAAATGCATCGACATCTGCACGTACCTTATGGCGAGCACAAGCCAATGTCTCCTATGAACTGGATTTATTTGGACGGATTGCCAGCAGTGTCAATGCCGCAACGGCTGATGTACAGCAACAAGAAGCCTTGTATCATTCCGCATTGTTAGCACTGCAAGCCGATGTTGCTCAAGCTTATTTTCTAATTCGTCAATTAGATGCTGAACAGGCCATTTATGCACAAAACATCAAATTACTGACTGAAAATCAAAATTTGATCCAAGCACGTTATCGCAATGGCTTGGTCAGTGATCTGGACGTTTCTCGCGCACAAACGGAACTATCTACAGCACAGACCAATGCTCTCAGCATTGCACGGAGTCGAGCCAGTACCGAACACGGATTGGCTGTATTACTTGGTAAATCCCCTGCTGATTTTAGCTTAGCGATTCAACCCTTGTCTGCTACGGCGATTCGCCTACCTGCGGGTTTACCTTCAACCTTGCTCGAACGTCGTCCTGACATTGCTGCCGCAGAACGCGCGATGGCCGCGGATAACGCCCGAATCGGTATTGCACGTGCAGCCTTTTTCCCAAAACTTGATCTCACTGGTGCGCTGGGTTATGAATCTGCAAATTTAGGAGATTTAGGCAAATGGTCGAGTCGGACTTTTTTACTCGGCCCCCTTGCAGGCACAATTTTGTCTTTACCACTATTTGACGGTGGGCAACGTAAGGCGGGTATCGCTCAAGCGCGTGCAGGCTATGAGCAAAGTGTCGCCAATTATCGGCAAACGGTACTGAATGCTTTTCGTGAAGTTGAAAATGGTTTGTCTGATCAACGTATTCTGGATCAGCAAATACAGGCTCAGGGCCAAGCACTTGCTTCATCCCGACATGCCAATCAGCTTTCACATTTGCGCTATCGTGAAGGCAGTATCAGCTATTTGGATGTGATTGATTCTGACCGAAGTATCTTGCAACAGGAACAATTGGCTGCGCAGCTTCATGGTAGTCGAATGATTGCCAGTGTAGATCTGATTCGGGCGTTAGGTGGGGGTTGGCATAGCCAATAGGAATCGCCCAACGATAGAATAAAAGCAGCAAAGTATTGGGGAAATTTCATTACTTTGCTGCTTTTTATACAACGGTAAGATAAATGAGCTATCTATCTCTGTCATTCAATAAATTGCCAATGTCAGAGTAGAAATGACTTATTTTTTTAGATAAGCACAAAAATCAAAAGTCTTTTCAATTTACGATTACTCTCATCAAATGATTTAGAAGTGATAGCCAATTTTGAGCCCATAAGCGATAGCATGATTGTTTTTAAACTCAGCCTGTTCTGCCATTTCCTTAATTCCTTCGATAGGTAAATAGTAGGCTCCGTCTTCGGACTTGGCATCTCCTAACCAGTAGTATTTAACACCAGCGGCGATAAAATAATTTTGAGCAGGATTGAATTGTGCACCAAGTCCCATTGACCATGATCCCTTCATTGGCCCCAACGTAGAAGCAGGATTACCCGTGCCAGAATCCCAGCCGACATCGGTGGCAAAACTCCATTTTTCTGTAAATTGATGGCCTATTCCTAGGGTTACATTATATTGATCCTTTTGATACGAATCTAAATCAATGCCTTCCTTGTACACACCTCCCGTAAGCTCATCCAGATAATCCGCGGTAAGTGCGTTGTATTGGGTCGGGCGGATATTAAAATCTTTCCAATTCACCCATCTCAAATTCATATAAGCAATTGTTTTTTCGGCAACTCCTGTTTGAAAGTCGATATTGACGGATTGAGGGGTTTCAATTGTCGTTTTTGCGGCTTCGACATACTGCAATGGTTCGCCAAATATACTTTCATCGACCTGAAATTTATATTTGATTTTGGAGCGATACGTGACCGCCGCTTTCAATGCAATCTCTGGAATTTGATAGCTCACCCCAGCCAGCCAGCCCAACTCTCCTTTTTCTTTAAAATTCGCCTCGTAACCATTAAAAGCCTCGGTATAGGCCATGCCTCGGAAAGACGCTTTTCCTTTTACCTCCTGATAAACAGGCCCACCATAAATCTGGAAGTTTTTTAAAGGTGAATATCCAAAAATGAAACTTAAATCCTGACTTTCCACATTTACGGATGTACCTTCCTGACTAAAATCATTATCTGAATAGCTATTGTTGGGGCGAAGTGGATATGCTGTTTTTGCCGCAAACGGTTGGTCATAAAGCAGGCCGAAACTAAACTGATCAGTTAACTGTAGCTTCAATGCAGCCGTATAAAATTGCACATTTTGCCCAATATCACCTGTATCACGGCTTTGATTTGCACGCACAAGATTTGGACGATCATGCACGACACCAGAAACTGAAGCATCGACAGCAAATGCATTCGCTTCAAAATAATGACCATTTTCTAAAAATGGCAGTATCGACTGACCAGACTGATCAAGTGCGGAAGCTTGGGTATGATCACTGATCAGCACACCGATTATGCCGCACATAATGGGAGCTAATCCGAACCGATGTATCTTAGAAAATGAGCCATTTAAACCATTATTTCGAGTTACTTCTCTAGTTTTCGAGAATAATCTAGAGAAGCCCACACTCTCCTTGCATACAGATTTTTCCATTATTAAATTCATCCTGAAAATTATAATTTTTTGTTCAATCACACAAATGATGAGATATTTCCTTATCCATTTACCATCATGAAGACCAGATGAAATGGATAAAGAATATACTGATAAATAAATTACACAGTGTCAATGACTATGTGTAATTTATGCAGAGAAATTGCTACTCTGACTTTTTATCTTTAATACAAGCCATTCATAAATAAAATATTTTCAATTAAAAATGTTTAAACTGTAGCTGGTGTTTTATTTATTCTCATAAAGCGTTGAAGTCCAGATATTTCGAAGTACACGAATCACAACCTCAGGTTCTACAGGAGATGAACGTCCGAATGCTTCGGAAAGATAACGCTCTTCCAGCCATATCAGCGCTTTTGCTGTTTCGTCGATATCTAAATTTTTTTTAATATTTCCTGCCTGCTGTTCTGCTCTTATGTGTTGAGCAGCCGCCTTGATAAAGTCTTGAATTATTGCTCGATAGACGCTATCAACTCGTTCATCTCCACTTGCTGCTTCAACAAAGGCCCTTAATAAACGACCATGTTGTATATAGACATTTATAGAGTCGACCAAGGCACGCTCTAGATCGTCTTGGAGATTATTTCCTGCCAACCACCGTTCCGTGATATTAAATAATTCTCTGGCAATATTCTCAACAAGACGAAGTGTAAGATCATGTTTATCACGGAAATGGACATAAAAAGCTGGGCGTTTTAAACCTGTACGGCGCATAACCTCATCAATATTGAGGTCACGAAAATGATGTTCATTTAAAAACTGTTCAGCAGCCTCTAATATTTCTCGCTCAGATTCTTTTGGATCATGTTTAGGTCTACGGCGAGAAGTTGTCATATGGTCCCATTTCCTATTGGCATGGTGTCATTGTAGGTATTAATAAATCTTTCGACAAGTCTTTGTACCATTGTGCGTTCCCTCTATCCGCTTAAAATCAGAAAAACGACTAATTAAAAAAATAAAATATAAATTATAAAATTCAGTAGCTTAATTCGACCCAATTTCCCCTTTCTCTTTATTCTCTCTTAACCCGAAAGACAATATTGCAATAATTACACACAGTCATTGACAGTGCGTAATTATTGGCTTAATAATATTCACATGCCTAGACTTCACTCGATTTAAATCGAAGTGAATGTGGACTGGATCAAGGACTTTGTTCATCAGGGAAAATGAAGATTATAAAAATCATCATCTTAGGAAATCTAACTGATGCTCAATTTATTAAAATTGTGTGAAGAGGAAAAAGATATGAGTACATCAGACCAAATTGCTATTACTGATGTTTTAATTATCGGCGCAGGGATCTCAGGTATTAGCGCAGCATACCATCTAAAAAAATATAGACCGAATACCACATTCACTTTGCTCGAAGGCCGCGACGAAATTGGAGGCACATGGAGTCTGTTCCGTTACCCAGGCATTCGTTCAGATTCAGATATGCAGTCTTTTGCATTTGGCTTTAAACCGTGGACTAATAAAAGGGTTTTTGGCAGTGCTCAAATGATCTGTAATTATTTAAAAGAAACGATCACTGAGAATGACATCGAATCTCATATTCGCTTTGGCCATTATATGACTAGTGCCGAATTCTCATCTTCTGAAGGCCTATGGACAGTAAAAGTGAAGCGTAAAGATCAGAAAGCTTTAACCACTTTCCGCTCTCGCTTCTTACTGATGAGTACAGGTTATTATGACTATGATAATGGCTATACACCTGAGTTTAAGGGAGCGGAGGAATTTCAAGGACTCATTATTCACCCTCAACACTGGCCAGAGAACCTCGATTATTCTGGCAAAAAGGTTGTGGTGATTGGTAGTGGTGCGACAGCCGTGACCTTAATTCCTGCGATGGCTGACAAGGTCGGGCATATTACCATGCTCCAGAGATCACCAAGCTATGTCATGGCAGCGCCAAGTACAGATGCAATCGCGAATACTCTCAATGGTATTCTCTCACCACAACGTGCTTTCGATCTCATCCGCCGCAAAAATATTGCCTTGACGCGAGGCGTTTACAATTTAAGTCGTCGCTTTCCAAAGCTGATGCGTCGCTTTTTAATCTCGGATGTCCAACGAAATCTACCAAAAGACTTTGATGTCGCCACTCATTTTTCACCGAAATACAATCCGTGGGATGAACGTTTATGTGTTGTCCCCGATGGCGATATGTTCAAAGCGATTTCTGCGGGTAAAGCATCTGTCGTCACCGATCATATTGAGCGTTTTAGCAAAGAAGGCATTTTACTTAAATCAGGAAAAACGCTGGAAGCCGATATCATTGTGACCGCTACAGGCCTTAATGCCGTCGCATTTAGCAAGACGCAATTGATTGTGGACGGGAAAAAAATCGCTTATCCAGAGACCACGATTTTCAAATCAATGATGTTATCCGACATTCCCAATTTTGCTTTCGCATTCGGTTACACCAATCTGGCATGGACCTTAAAAGTTGATTTGGTCTGGAAACACTTCTGTAGATTGCTGGATTACATGGATGAAAATAAGTACGCCACATTCACACCCGTCATCAGTAATAAGAGCATGAAACGCATTCCATTTGTAGACCTGAACTCAGGCTACATTCAACGAAGCATCGCACAATTTCCAATGGCAGGTACACAAGGCCCATGGATTGTAAAACAAGATTATAAATTCGATGTTGAACGACTTCGTAAAGGTCCTGTTTTCGATAAAGAACTAAGTTTTACCCAGATTAAGCCAAAGAAAAAGCCAAGCGTTGTTACCACAGAAACAATGCCAGAACAGATCAAAATTCAGGCTTAACACAGCGATTTACATTGACATCTCTTATTGCCAGTAGCAATCAGGGACATAAATCGATCAAGGAAAATATGATGGAAAATATTAAATTTACAAGTAAAGGAATTACCTGTTCCGCATGGTACATCCCTGCAAAATCGGATGAATACAAGTCTTCTCAAGGACGGCCTTGTATTATTTTAGGTAACGGTTTCGGCGGTACCAAAGATACGGGATTACTCGATTTTGCCGAACCTTTCAGTCAGGCAGGTTTTGATACTTTCGCATTTGACTATCGTGGATTTGGAGAGTCTGCTGGATTACCAAGACAGCATGTCTCTTATATTCAACAACGAGAGGATTATCATGCCGCGATCGAAGCTGCACGGAATTTACCCCATGTCGATGGAAGTCGTATTGCACTGTGGGGCACGTCTTATTCGGGTGGTCATGTGGTGGTCGTTGCTGCACAAGATCCAAAAATATCGGCTGTCGTCTCCATGAATCCGGCAACTGATGGTTTAGCAGCTCTAAAACAAGTATTCCAATATGGTGGAATAAAGCAGATATCGACTGCAATCGGTCATGGCATAAAAGATTTAATGCATGCCATCACTCAACGCCCTCCCCATCTCATTCCAATTGTTGGACAACCCGGTACGGCTGCAATGATCAGCACACCCGGTGCCGAAGAAAGCTATACCTCTATGGCAGGTCCGACTTGGCGGAATGAAGTCTGTGCTCGTGCAGCTTTGGAAGTTTCATACAACCGGCCTGTGGCTTTTGCAAAAAATGTGAAATGCCCGACCTTGATCCAAGTAGGTGCCAATGACCAAATTGCACCACCGAACCCAGCCCGAAAAACAGCGCGTCTGATTCAAGGCCCAGCTGAATTGCTGGAATATCCAATTGATCATTTTGATTTCTATACCGAATCATGGGGTGAAACCGTGCTAATTGATCAGATCAATTTCTTGAAAAAGACACTTGCTCCACCCTCCCTAGAGAAATGAAAGTTTATAAATTTTCATTGTAGAAAAACATTTAATTCAAATACATACATAAGTGCATAGCATTCTGCGACAGCCTCAAAAATTTAATCAGCTATCGCGATGAAGACTAAAAACTGAAGCGTTATGTATGAACACCAATCGCATCACAAAGCAGTTCATTTAAATGCTTTGAAATCATATCAATCAGGATGGATAAGGAAATCTTATGTCACTCGTCAAATTAAGCAAAGATACACAAATCGATGAAATCGTTTCGATTATTAAAAGAGATGGTGGTGTCATCATTGAAAATTTTTTAAATGATGAAATAACCCAAGATATTTATCAAACATTATCACAGCAATTAGAGTTGATCCCAGACGGAGAAGATGAATATTTTGCAGGTACGAAGACCCGCCGAATGAGCCGTTTATTTGCACGCTTGCCACAAATGCCCTTGGTGGCAATGAATCCAGTATTTTTAGATACCGCAAAATCGATTCTTCAAACCCCACTACAGGCATGGAGTGGTGAAAATAGAATTGAACTCTATCCAGACATTCAGGTGGGTGTGACTCAAGCGATTCAGATCTGGCCAGGTCAAAAAGCACAACCCTTACATCGTGACGATACAGTATGGATGTGGCAACATCCGGGTTATGGTCGTGAAGCCAGAGTCCAGATTATGTTTGCTGTGACTGATTTTACAGAAGAAAATGGCGCGACTCGCGTCATTCCTGCCAGCCATTTGTGGGATGATCTAAGAGTACCTAAAGAAGACGAAACCGTCGCGGCTGAAATGAAAGCTGGAGATGCTTTAATCTGGATTGGTTCGACCTATCATGGTGGAGGTGCCAATGTCAGTCATGCACCTCGTATCGGACTCACGATGTCTTATGATCTTGGCTTTCTCAGACAGGAAGAAAACCATTATTTATCTCTATCCACCGAAACAATTAAAAGCTTCCCAGATGAGCTAAGAGGATTGCTCGGCTGGAATATGAGCACCACTTTTGTTGGATTTGTCGAACATGAAGGCAAGATGATGAGTCCAATCGATATGTTAAATGTTCAGGAGTTTAAAACCACTGGGATTATCTGAGCCTTAGTATCTGGAAATTGGAAAGTAAGAAAACGTCGATCAAGTCGACGTTTTCTTAGACTTTTTATCGCAAATCACTGACTTAATATTTAAAAATTTCTGGATGTTTTAAATATTTTCATCACATCCTTATCCGTTCATTTAGACCATCAAATCAATCACTGGTCTGCAAAAGCTTATATGCAACTGTGCTATGCATATTTGAAATCACCTTCAATGCAATTCTATATATACCCTTCCTCACGTCAACGCGAGTCAGTGGTTTCGGTAATAGGGCTAAAATGCTCAATCGAAGCTAATTAACCCTCTCATCTCCACACTGTTTCCACACTTTAATAATCGTCATTACACAAACATTCAAAATAATACCAGTATCAAAACTCCCCCAATCTGGACAGAATGCCGAAGGGCCAATCTATGAAAAGACTTACATTTCCTCTATATCAGCCGCTGTGTATTCTGACTGTATTTAGCGTTCTAATAACAAATGGCTGTCAGGTGGTTAGCCTAAAAAAACAGACACTGCATACCACCATTGCCAATGAACGTAACAGTATTCTCACTCAAAATAAACTAAGTGGCGCCAGCCTGAATCTGCTCTATATGTCCGATATGGACATGAAACTGTGCATGAAAAATCCAGATGCATGTATTGTCGATCTAGAAAAAATTCCTCAGGTACAGACAGAGCAATTATTATCCGCCGCGAGCGAGTTATATCTCTCTAGAGCTTTGGCACTTGCAGACTCACACGATTGCAAAATCAATAAAAACCCTAAAACCAGCGCTAAACCTGCCCCACAGGTGAATGAATGTTTAGACCAACAACTGCAAGCTTTAGATAAAAGTATTCGGTACAGCTATGCTTATCTGTTTAAGACCTCTCGTCAGCCTCAAGATCGTATTTTTGATAATCGTCAGGTGCAAATTCGGGACTTCTATAATCAGGCACTTAATCAGTTAGTCAATGTGTACAGTGCGAAGAATTCATCAGCGACGATTCCAGACAGTATTAAAATTGGTGAAAGTACTTATAAGATTGATATTAACTCCTATCCCAAACTACAAGGTAAAAAGCTTGAGAAATTTACCTCAAGCTACAACATGAATTTCTCTGGATTAAGAACCATTAACCGTCGTGATGGTTTCGGTGCAGATTTCGTCGCGGTTTTGAACACTAAAGAAAATGATTCCAAAAATGGAAATCCCTATATTCTTGATCCAGTGAACTATGCTTACCCAAATGGCGTTAATCCCAATATCCATGAAGCCCATTATCTTGCGTCGACGCTGATTGCCCAACCAGTGAATGAGCAAGCCACTCTCAGCGAGATACTCAACAGGCCTGATTTCAAAATAAAAATCTATGATCCTTACAATATCGAAAAGATCAAAATTGAAGATAAAGAATATTCCCTTGCTGCGAACTTCTCTGCACCCTATGGTTTATGGTTAGCGGAGAATAACTTGGGCTCTGCTGCCTACCTAACCTTGATTGACCGTAATCAACGTTTGACCATGCCTCATCTATATATGCTTGAACCTTATAATCCGAATAAAAAAGTGATTGTATTGATCCATGGACTCGCTAGTAGCCCAGAGGCGTGGATTGCGGTGACCAATGAAATTATGGGCGATAAGACGCTACGCGAGCATTATCAAGTCTGGCAGGTATTTTACTCAACCAATATGCCTATTCTGGAAAGTCGCTTTCAGATTTCTGCTTTACTAAAACAAACGTTTGCCTCTCTCAATCCCCAAGATCCTGCATCTCAAAATGCTGTTTTGATTGGTCATAGCATGGGAGGAATTATTAGCCGCCTTTTAGTCAGTCATGCGGATATTTCAAAAGAAGCCTTACCAATGATGAGTAACCACGTACAAGCACGGATGAGAAAACATCCCGTCATAGGCGAACGTTTAAAGATGGAACCAATTCCAAACTTTGATCGCGTCATTTTCCTCGCTGCGCCTCATCGTGGAACAAGCTACGCCGACCGCTGGTTTACCGTCACTGCACGAAAGATTATTGGACTGCCCTCAGTATTTTTAAAAACATTAACCGATACACTGACAAGCTATGATGATGATCTGAAAGACTTTGTCAGAACCATCAATAATAGGCTGCAAAATGGCCCTAGCGATCTGAGTAATAAATCTGAGTTTATGGAACTCACCTCGGGTATACAGCCTAAAGAAGGTCTAGTTTTTCATTCCATCATGGGTAATATCACCAAAAGTAATGATACGGATAAGATTACCGATGGCATTGTTCCTTATAAAAGTGCCCATTTAGAAGGTGCGATTTCAGAGAAAATCATTAAAGGCGGGCATTCTATTCAAATAAAGCCTGAAACGGTATTGGAACTTCGCCGTATCTTGAGCCAACATTTAACCGAGCATGGTTTAGACAAAGTGAAAAACTAAACATCCAAAGCTAAAGTGACAGCACTTTAGCTTTTTTTCTTTTTATTGTTCGCTTTCCTGTATTCTTTTACGAATTTCTTCTCGCCATTTCAGTGCATTTTCTTGTTGTTTATTGAGTAACACACCGAGCATATAAGCAGTCACTGCCGCACCAATCAAAGCAATACCACTTTCATAAATGATATCGATAACGAACTCAAGCACGCCTTCGGATAAGAATGCTAACATGCCAGAAAATTTCAGAAACTTGGCGATTGCTACAACCAGAATACCTAATAATGCCCCCGTCCATAAAAAGATTTTATGGATATTGATCGGCGCTGTGACTTGGTCAATTTGATCAGGATATTTTCGATAGTACTCGATTTCATCCTCTGTCACGTTGGAGGAGGATTTGAATAATAATTTAATAAATAATGTATCTTGATCGAGTTTTGAATTTTTCTTCATAGATACCGTGCATTATTAGTTTTCTTGTCTTTAATCTTACTAATTGTTGTGGAAGAAGTAACCCTCTTTCACAAGAACGGGCCTCTTTATATCAGTTGAATAAAGCTCTCTTTGATCCTTTCAATCAAACACAAAAACGCTCAATTTAAGCTAACCCATTCCTAATAAGATGAATGATGATTTACTCTCTAAACAGCATCTATACATGAATAAGTTAAATCAAGCGTCCGTAGCACTGGTTTAATTCAGTGCCACATTTCCTAAGCGACCTTTTTCAATTGATTCTGCTAAAAATCAGATTAAACGATTCAACAGCATTAACACAGTTTGTTCCATTTGCTTTTGTTTCTGTGTATCCGTAACGCCTTGAACACTAAATCCCCAATATGCTTCAAATAAACAAGCCAGTACGTAAGCAGTCGAACTAATCGCATCTTGAGTTGCGTTTGGATACTCTTGTGCCAACTGATTTTCAAAATCAGGCAGCCAATGCTTTGTCCAAAGATCATGCAGCATCTGCTTGATCAACGGATTTCTGGCACTTTGCGCAACCAGCTCTAACCAAACAATCAAATCATCCTGACTCCGATAAACTTCGGGCGTGAATAACATGACGATTCTTTCGCTCAATGGTTTTCCACTAAACCGATGAATAATTGCAGTCCCCATTTCTCCAATATAGTGCTCAATAAAAGCATTGATTAAATCTGCACGTGAAGAAAAATAATGATGTACCAGCGTGCGTTGCATGCCTGATGCTTCCGCTACTTTGGCAAAAGTAATTCCTTCTAGTCCTTCCTTCGCAACGACTGAAACAGCAGCTTGAAGAATTTCATACGACCTTTCATGCGCTTTACTCGGTCTTCCTATCTTGTTTTCCATCATCGTCATAAATAAAAAAAATGTTTACTAATTAATCATACCATATTATTTTACTGACATGACAGTCAATTAATTAAAGGAAGTCATATCATGAAAATACTTGGACTTGCTGTCGGTAGCGAAATGGACGCTACAACAGCACAAATCTTAACTGATAGTGAAATGCTGCATACCGCTATTCTAGAAATTATCAATATCTGTGGGCTGGTTGCCTGTATTATACTGGCGCTTTCGGGCTGGATTTATGGCGCGAAATTTCTCAAGAAGAACAATTATCTGCTTGGACTAGAGTGGTGGATTGTGGCTTTTTCTGCGACAAACTTTGTGTTATATATGCTGACGGGTGGGCATGTTCATTATTCAATTACAATGTTTCTGGATTCATTCTCACGCAGCTTTGGTATGCCCGTCATTGCCGTACTGGGTTTAATGGCACTGACCCATAATTATAAACCCACAGCGTTGAAGGAAGTGCTGCTGTTCGCCGCTGCATTCGCTGGCACATTTGTTATCTTCTTGGCCGATTTCTTTGACGGGATACGCCCGTATTTTTACGTCGTCATGTGGGCGATTCTTGCGATCTATCTCTGCTACTTCATTCTTTGCTTGGCACGTGCTGGGGAAACTCTGCATGCCGTGGCGACAACATTCACTTTAATCATCAGCCTCGCCGTCGCGATCGTCTATGACTTCTTCCCGATCCCTGGCGATGATACGCATATGATCTTTATGACTTGGGCATTCATTACCTGGGCTTATGCTGTCATCCAGTTGTATTACGCCTATGACGCATTGGCACGTTCGCAGACACTTTCCAGAGCATCATTGGTTCCAGCTCACTAATCCATACATCACCGCATCATTATTTTTAAAATCAAACACCGTACAGAAGTACGGTGAAGATAAAAAAGGATAGCAAATGAATCATATCAATGAAGAAATGGCGAACTACAACCCTAAATCGTTACCCTTTCGTCTTCTGGGTGGCTGGATAGAGCAACCTGATGATCTTCAACCCGAACTGGAAGGTTCTGACAGCGCTGATGTCATTGTGGTGGGGGCTGGATTTGCGGGGCTCTCCACTGCCCTTGAGCTGACCGCCCGTGGCGCAAAAGTGATTGTGCTTGAACAAGAGTTTGGTGGCTTCGGTGCCAGTGGGCGTAATGCTGGTTATCTGCTCGGCAGTATGGGAATTGAGTTTGAAATGTTCGCAAAACGCGTCGGCGTTGAGCATGCACGAAAATTTGTGAATTTTTATGACGAAGCCGTGTGCTACGTCGAAAAGCGTCTAGCCGAGTTGGAAATTCAATGTGATTACAACCCTTCTGGCATCATACGTGCTGCGATTGATCCTTCTCAGGAAAAATGGCTACGTCGCAGTATGGAGGTTGGTCGTGAACTGGGGTCAATCACTCGCTTTGTAGATCAAGCCGAGATGCGCGCTCGCGGTATTCCACCAGCGTTTCTATTTGGTAGTGAGCAACGTGGCGGCACGCTCAATCCCGGTAAATATGTCAGCAGTTTACGTCGTGCGGCAATTCAGGCAGGCGTTAAGCTCTATGAAAAAACGCCCTTGCTGTCTTACAGTGAAGGCGCGGAAATAACCTGCAAGACTCCACGGGGTCGTGCAACTGCCCCAATCGTGGTATTGGCGACAAATGCGTTCACACCACAGTTGGGGTTACTACGTGATAAGGTAGCGCCGATACGCGTATCAGCAATTGAAACCGAGCAATTGTCTCCAAAGCAATTGGCATCTTTGGGTTGGCAGAATAGAGAAGGAATTATTACACCGCATCTCATGATGGAGAGCCATCGTCTCACAGCACACAATACGATGGTGTTGACGGTGAAGAAGTTAAATTATGTTTATGGTTCAAAGACCCCGAACATACCAGATCAAGATGCCTATGCCGCATTGGTACAAACCTTACGTGAACGTCATCCTACCTTGCAAGGTCTTGGTATCAAGCATTGCTGGAGTGGTTACGTTAGCGTGGCATATGATTTTCTGCCTGTGGTAGGCACCACAGGAACGCATCAAAATATCATTTATGTTGCTGGCTGCACTGGACATGGGCTTGCCACTCAATCCTTCATGGGCCCGCTACTTGCCGAGAAAATTAAAGGCGTTGAGAGTCCTATTTTAACAGCCCTGTATCATAAAACGCCTTCGACCCTCCCTGAGCCATTGCAGTGGTGTGCTTTTAAAACCGCTTTCTCAGCGGCTGCTTTTTATGATCGTCTAACTGACCGTAAAGCACGTTCTATTGCCACAGATTCGGTGAGGTGAGTAAGTTTTAAATAAAAGCTTATAACAAATCTCTTTCTTATATTTGATGAAAGCGATGACAATCAAAATGAAATAGAGATTTGTTGGAGTTAATCACCTAAAACTACTTTTGAATGTATTCGGGCAAAATCAACCAAATCTTTTGGATAGAACTCATGTTCACGATATGACGTATCATCTATATCCAGCAACCACGTTACCGCTGCTGCTTCCCATGACCAATAGCCATAGTAACCTCTTCCTGATCTTAAATCAGTTTGAGGATGTTGATCATAATAAGGCTCTCGGCGGCTCGCCTCATACCAATCTTCTAGGTATTGCAGCATTAAAGCTGGACGCTTTTCAGGTGAAGCATTAAACACTTTAATGAGCTTACGATAAGGCAAATGTCGTCTTGCTTCATCTGGTGGAGTTCCACGATCTGCAACAAAAGGAGCAACTAAACGTTCAATTAATCCATCTTTTTCCTGTCCTTCAGGTGTTGCTTCTACATAGTCAATGATTGGCATAATCCGATCCATCTGATCGGCATAGCCAGTCAACAGTCCAAAACAAATCAGACGCAAAGCAATATACCAATAGTCTTCTGTTCCTAAACTGATATGCCAAACATACCGTCCATCTGCCTCAGGGCTTTGATGATATTGACTATGAATTTCGGCATATTCTTCTGTCCAGTTTAAAAGATATGGGTAAAGTTCCTGAATAAATGCAATATCTCCACCTGAAGAATAATGTAATGACATTAAATCCAATACATCAATAATACGTCTTCTACCCGCTGCCATCATTTTACTGGATTTAGCATTTGTCTTATATTTTTGAAAACCGTCAGTTACTGAATAAATACCATTTAAAAATTCATCAAAACTTTCCTGATAATCCAATTCTGTTAAATAATTATCTCTAAAATTTTCATGAACTAATCTTTTTTGATTAAACCACTGTTCCCAATCAATATTTAAATCATTTATTTGGTTATTCAACTTTCTTACTCCGGCAACATATCATTCGGCAAAAGTAAAAAACCATCCCAATGAGGATGGCTTTTTCTTAAATGATCCAGTCATTGCTCTATATCTAAATACCAAATGGTTTCACCCCAAGGATTATTCGGAATTTCAGGCATTGTTTCACCTTGATCAAAATAGCGTTTTTCCATCTTATTTGCTGGACTCCACCAATCTCCAGATCTAGGGCAAACTTCTCCAACTCTACATTTTAATTGGCTATATTGTATTTCATCATTGTCTGGATGATTAATTTTATCCCATGTTTTTCCATCAAATCTAATCAATTGTTTATAGCTCAGTACCCAAAGAACTCCATCCTTCTCCTCAACAGAAATGACTCCTTGTATATCACTTAACTCAGGAACGATGGAATACTCAGAATCTGCATATATATATAGTCCCTGCTCTAACGCTATATATATAGCCTCTTGATAAAAAGCTGCATTATAAAAAGTCGAATTTATACTTATATTTTTTAAATTTTTAAATCCATCATCTATATTTCCTTTCAAAAGCGTTCCGTATTGGCCGGAAATTAAGACACTCTTCCCATCAGGGCATAACGTAATACTATACAAAGCAGATGGTGTGATTCGGTTGACTTCTATCCAATTACTACCATTGAAAAAAGCAATGAAGCCATCGTCCCCTTTTGTTCCACAAACATAAAGATGATCATGAGCAAAGCCATTGATATCGTATAAATTTCGCTCAAATGAAAAATCACTATCTAGAGAGAAAATCTCTCCTTGTTTTACTTCAAGAGGCTGTTCTTCTAGATTAAATCCTATATTGCTCCAACTGTCCCCAGCATTTAAATATACCTGTCCACCATCACCACAAGCATAAAGCTCCTGTCTTACTGTACGCAATTTATTAAATTGCCCATAAATTTTTTCCTCTAATTTAAATCTAATTTCTTGATGCTCATTATTATTTTGTTGAAATATCCCTACATCCCCCTATTGATCAAGCGAAATAATGGAAGGTTCGCCCTCTCTACTTTGGTAAGCAACTGAAATAACTTTCCATCCTTCCAAATCCAAACATGACCAGTTTTGCTGTTCAAAATGTTTATAAATTATTGTTTTACTAAAGCAATCCCATGTATCCAATTCATCAATATTTGCTGATAAACAGAATCTATGGGCGCTAATAGCACATCCAGAAGTAAACGTAATAGGATTTTTCATATATTTGATCTAATAAATATAACTATTACTCACCATCGAATTGCCAATATACTTCGCCCCAATCAGTGACTAATTGAGGGAAAGAATCACCTTGTCTAAAATAATCTCTTGAATTAAGTTTCGCAACCGTATACCAGTATCCTGACTTAGGACATTTTTCATTAGCACTAACAGTTAAAGATATTTTCTGGTATTCTTTATTATCAGGATGATCAAAAATCCTCCAAGAAACCCCATCATATCTGCCCACAAGCTTATTCGTAAAAATCCATAAAATATTTTCAGTACAATCCACTTTAAATACAAGATTACTATCAATCTCCTCATGAACTTTAACTTTGGTAATTTCATTTTCATGAAATTTATATAGACCACATGCTGAACCTATATAAACTACTCCATTAAATTCAGTTAAAGAATAGAAATCATCTTTTATACTTAAGTTTATTTTCCGAGTAAAATCAGTATTATCATTAATTTCTATTAAATTCCCATATGTTCCACATATAATTAATTTACCATCTTTTTTCAAAAGAATTGAATATAGTGTAGCTGGAGTAACCTTTTTCAATATATTCCATTGATTACCATCATAATTAGCAATTAGCCCATTATCTCCAATACGACCTACACAGAAATAATTACCATCCACTTCACATATATCAATAACAGAAATATCATCTTCATGATCAAGCGAATCAAAATTCAGTGCTTGATTATCATTAATATTTAGCCCATTTGAGAAATCAGACCACTTAAAATCATTAACATAAACCTGACCATCATATCCACAAGCAAATAACTTGCCATTTTGAAATTTTATTTTAGAGAGATAGCCACGATCATTACTCCACTCATGATTTAAACCAGCTCCATCTATATGTTTAAATTTACTATTTTCACCATCAAACTCCTCAATCTCACCTTCATCACTTAATGCAACTAACTTTTTATTATTTTCAACATTATAGAAACATACATCCACTACAATAAAATTAACATCATGATAATACCATCCTTGCCCATTATCTTCAGTATAATCATACATAAACAATCGACTAAATTGCTGATTATCATCAAATTTATCCAATGAGCTCGATACATATACCATATCATCCGAGATAGCGCATCCAGAAGTAAAGGTAATAGGATTTTTCATGTATTTTATCTATTCAATATGATCATTACTCACCATCAAACTGCCAATATACTTCGCCCCAATCCTGATTTTTAATTTCAGGCAACACATCTCCTTGTTTAAAGTATCGACGAGAATTTTCCTGAGAAACAGTAAACCAATATCCTGATTTTGGACAAATATCCCCTGCTTTTACCGACTCCTGCTTTATAGAATCTTGACTTACTAATTCATCAACATTGTATGAAACGCCATAGAGTGCAGTAGAAAGATCTCCAAAATCCCTTAGATGAAGTGGCGTTACCTGCTTTAATAATTTCATGTGGACTGGTAAATTAACTTTTGCCAAATGGCTTAAAGACTCTTCACCACCTAAAGCAAGTGCAGGCTCAAAAGCATACATTTCATCTGCCTTTAAAACACCAAGTTTTTTCACCGCACGATCAAATAACTTTTTCCCATTTTTATCAATATGATCTAATGAGTCTTTATCTGAATAGAAAAAAAATAGGTCCCCATAGAATTCTGCGGTTTCCGTTTTTTCCTCGGTATCATGTAAAATACCTTCCATCGGCTTTATATAATATCTATAAAAATTATTTTCGCCCCAGAGTAATAATTCACCAAAAGCTGAGCGTGCCAATACATAATAAACATCATCATCGACTAAAGGTGTATCTTCCAACCAATCATAAATGACTTCTTCATAATCATCAGGATTTGTAATCCAATAGAGTCCATTTAAATACCCAGCAAAACCAATAACTCGCCACTGCTCCAAGATACTTTCAGGTAGTTTGCCACGATATTTTTTTATAAGCTCATCTGTTACCTCAACTTTATCAATTGGCTCACCAAACATCTCTCTAAAATCTTTTTCATAATCAGGGTGTAACATATTATTAAGCTCTCTTATTTACAACGCTTTAATTCAACATCCATAGCATCTTTACCCATTCCTTTGGCTTTAGCTTGTGCCGCAGCAGCATCCATGCTTGCTAGACGCTTATGAGCATTCATTTGCGATCCAATTGAACGGTTTACACCTCCATATCCAAAATCGTCCAGTGTTGGTGGATTTTTCGGGTCATATTTGACATCAAAACCGCCTAATTGCATATCTGGATTATGTAATACATCCAATCCCTCAAGAGTCTTATTAGCATTATCTTCTGCTAAGGTTCTCATTTTTGCAGGAGATAATCCAGGTTGTTCTTTTGCTAATTTACCCATTTCAGAGGCCCTTAATTGTCTACGCATATCCTCACGGATTTTCTGCTGTTCTGGACCTGTACCCGCCCTTTTATACTTTTTATAAATATCACGATTTTGTTCATATTCATCTACCGTAAGACGATTTAGTCCCTCTTCTTGCCGCTTTAATTGACGATCAAACTCAGCATCTAATTCTGTTTGTGATTTACCCGTCTTTTTCCCCCAACTATTTTTCAACCCTTTTTTAGGCTCCAAACATGGTTCTACTACATGCTTAGGTTTCATTTTCCTCGGAGGCGGTGGTGCTTCTTTCTTTTGTCGATGAGTTGTTTCTGTTTTCTTACCCGAGCCAACATTCGCTTCATAACGCCCTGTTGGAGTATTATGCCTTCCAGCATTTCCAGCCCCTGCCATCGCTAGTGGTGGTTGAGGTAAGATACTTGCCATTGCCCTTTCGACTTCATCACAAAGCTTATCAATATATTGCTTAATCGTTTTAAGAATGTGATTCAAAGTTGCTTGGAATCGAACCAAGGCATTTCTCAAAGCACCATTAAATTTCTTTAAGCACTCATTAATGACGGTCAAAATACGATTAATATTATTTTTTAATGCATTGTAAGCTCGAGTTGCCATCGCCTTCCAAGGCTTAGATCTTAACCATGCCTCTGGTGCTTTGCCCCAAGGACAATTCACCTTAAATTTACTAAGGACTTCTTCATAGTGCTCCATCGTTTTAAATAACTTTATTTTGGAGAAATCCTTTGCTTTCCTTAACTGAACAACAGACTTAATAGCAGAACCTACCTCTGGAATTACTCCAATAGAAGTAAGTGCAAGTGCCATATAGTTCTCTGTGTTTCTACTTTTTTCATCAGATAAGGTAATACTATTCGCAATTAAATCACGAACATCACAAACCTGATCAACAACAGGAATTAAACTGATTAAGCCACCAACTATTAATTGAGACATCGACGGACTTTTATTAAAATCCCCCTGTAACATCCCCCATAGCCAACTACTCTTTTCTAAAATAATTTGGCTACTATTATAACTTGTCACACTTTGGTTATATTGAGACTGTCCAATATAAAATAATGCTGTTTTCCACCAAGGCCAACTCGGATCGGGCTTGCTCGTGTCATAAGTCATATAGCGACTATATTGAGCAGGGTTATCGCTCAAATATTTCGCTAACTTTTCAGCGCCATACCAAAAATCTTGCTGAATTTCAGTTGAGCGCTTCGCAATTTGATTCCAGAACTGTTGGTTTTGAGGGTTTGACATCTTATTCTCTCATTTTTATTCTTTACTACTATCTGAAGCAGAACCTAAAAACCAATCATCAATTTCCGCAGATGGGTATTCATCCTTACTTTGGTCTTCTCCATACTGTATTTTGGCTTTGCCTGCGGGAACACCACTCACCACAGCTTTACCCAATGCATCTAATTTTCCTTTTCGTATAGATCCATCTGAAAGTAAGACTTCAAAGTCAGCGCCTTTAACAGGCGAACCATCACTATGTAAATACTCCAGAACCAAATCATCAGGTTTTAAATTCATCACAGGTAAATGAGGTAATACTGAATTTGCTTTCGCCCCACCCATAAACAAATGCTGCCCCGCCTTCACCTCAAATTTGCCCCCTGTCACAGGAAAAATTCCAGAGCCATTCAGCTTGAGTTGCGAACCTTGCGCGGTAAATACAATTTCTTTAGGACTGGTAATTTCAATGCGGTCTTCGGTGGAAATGATTTGAATCCCTTGCTTGGCAAGCAAGTCTATCCCATCCGATTGGGCATGCACTTCAAATTTACCTTTAGCAGCGACTTGCTTGATCCCATTCTGTGCTGCAAACAGGCTAATCCTGTTCTGGACATGGGCAACCAGATTTTTTTGTGTGCTTAGGTTAATGCTATCGCCCGCAATCTGATTGATCTGTCCATCCGCAGAAAGATGAATATCTTCACTAGTACTCAGACCAATTCCCGCAGGTGAATTGAGTAATAATAGTGCTTTCTCAAATTTTGCGATCTTGTCCTGAATCTGATCAGCAAAGTCTTTTAACTGTTCTAATGATTCAATTTCATCCGTTTGCTGATTCTTGGCAACTTCACTTAATGCTTTGGCATTGCTCTGGTTGCCTTCAAGCTGTTGCTTGGCTGGCTGTGCATCCAGATGCTCACCCTGTGCCTGATCCTGCTTTTGTGTGCTAACAAGTAAGCCTTGTCCTGCACGCACCGCCCCCCATTGGTCAGTACGCAGTTCAAAGCCTTCTCCACGATCTTCACTTTCAGCCTTGTCTTTGGGATGGCTCAGTTTACCGAGATTCAGTTGGCTAGCAGCATGGCTACTTTGTAGTTGCGCGCTGATCTGACCCGTAGTGTCATCAAAACGCAGTTGGTTAAAGCCTTCGCCTTGGTATTCTTTAGATTTAATCCCTGCCAGTTTTTTGGTATCAGGCAGCTTACCTGAATTGTCAAACTTGGTCGGACTACGTTGTGCTTCATGAATCCGTCCGACCACATAGGGACGGTCAATATTGCCATCAAAGAAGTTGATCACTACGATCTCACCAATACGTGGCAAGAAACGTGCGCCGTAGCCTTCACCTGCCCACGGCGTCAGTACATCGATCCATGCAGAATCAGTATCATTGTCATTGGCACCTGCGCCACCATCATGACTATGATCATCTGTGCGGGTAAACAGGAATCTAACTTTAATGCGTCCCCATTCATCGACATGAATTTCTTCACCACTTGGCCCGACCACTTTTGCCCGTTGCGGATGAGCTTCGGGACGATGCTGCTGTGGATTGTATTCTGGAACGATCTTGATCTGACGGCGTTGTAGTGTGAGCTGATTGGCTTGACGTTCTTCTGTGTTACCTGTATTGAACTGTTTAGGTTGCCAGTGACTCTGTGCCAATAGCTGATCAATTTGTTGATGTAAATCTTTAGGCAGATTGTTTTGATTATAGAAATGCTTGCCTGTGATCAGGAATTCTTTGTCTGCCCCATCATGCTGATCAATTTCGGGATGATCATTCAATTCAAACCAGTAACCTACTTGTGCATCACGTAGAGTCGATTGGGCAATGAATTGCTTGGCCTGTGCATTATGGTAATGGCTGAGATTTTGATTGAAACGTTCAACCTGTTGATTACCTGAAGGCGTTGCACCATCTTCCTTGTTCAGGTCTTGCATCCATGCTGGGGTAAAATGCCATGCATCTTCCAGCCCCAAGCTCGTTGCATCATGCTGTTCTGAATGCTGCTGGGTGGTGAGAACTGAACCCGTGCCTTCATCCATATCTAAAGCATCAGGCTGCCATCGGTTCACATACACAGAAGTCGGCTGTAAGGAACGATTGCCGATAAAACTGGTAATCGAATCGAATTGTTCCGTTGCACTACTACGGTGGTACTGTACTTTACGTCGATCTAAAGCCTGATACTGAGCATTGTCATCAATCAGTCTCAATCGCTGCGGCTGAATGGCACTACTTGAATTCGGTACCGTCAGTTGCGCTTCATCAATTAGCCAGCTAATGCCTTCACTACGCATCAATCGCGTTAGAAAATCATAGTCGCTTTCATTTTGGGACATGATAAATGGGCGGACATCATATTGCTGGCTGAGTCCAGTTAAGTCCAAAGTCAGACTGGAAGCGAATAATGGGCTTCTTTCCTGCCATTCTTTAAAAATGGTCTGAACCACATCGACCACAGATTTTGCCATAAAAACACGGCTGTTTCTGCGATGCTTCCACAGTGCAGTCGGGTCTTCTAAAGTCAGTTTATAGACCGTCAGACTACCATCTGATTGCCCCTGTAACGCTTGGGTAATAATACCTGTAGTACGGAACAATTGCCCTGTATCTGTGACCTGATCAACAGCAACCTGACTACCAATGAATTGTTTGAGGGGAATGGTGGCATTGGTTGAGAGGCAGATAAGTTCGGCTTTCACACCAGCATTGATTTGGTGTTGCCCATCAATACGCTGCAGGAAGACTTGCGTATTTAAATCTGAATTTGAAAATAAAATATGTAAGGCGCGTTTTTGTGCAGTAAGCCCTAAGCTGTCTAAGGCTTGAAATATATTGTTCAACATCTTCTTATAGGCTTACGCTTAAATTTAGTGCATTTTACAAATTATAGTGTTGATCTGTCTATACGGTTCTGTCTGTTTATGACAATTTACGTCACTCAATTTTTATAGCGGAATATCAAAAATTAAAATCAATATAAAAATAACAAGCCCATCCTTAGATGAGCTAATTAATTCGCTAAAATATACTAACAGTTGCCTTTCTTGGCTTGTCCAGGAGGACAGAAACGACCATTTCCATGCCCGTCATAGTAGCGCCCATCATTGAGTCGGCCTTCAGGATCAACAACGATACTTCCCTCACGCGTATGTACAGCACAAGCCGTAAGACCCACACTGCCTAGCAACGTCACCACCAATAAAAAATATTTCATAATTCACTCCTTTTTAATAAAAAAATAAAATTAATCAGCCTGTTTTTCAACCAATGTTTTGTTATCAGTATTTTTCCGTATAACAGCTTAGAAAATACGTTAGCGCCTAAAACACAATATTTTATATCGAGATTTTCTCATCTATAAAAAAGAATAAAACTGCACCACGCATGATGCAGTTGAAGCAACTATTTAAATCACCAATTAAATTTCAATCTGGCTTCCCAACTCCACGACACGATTGGTTGGAATTTGATAAAAATCACTAACAGGACTGGTATTACGTTGCATCGAAATAAATAAGCGCTCACGCCAAGGTGACATACCATCCCCGACGCTATGTACAATACGATCACGTGAAATAAAGAAACTGATTTGCATCACATCATATTCAAACTCTAATTGCTCATAAGCCTGAACCAATGCTTGCGGCACATTAGGTTCATCTTTAAACCCATAGAAAATCTTAATACGATAAAAATGCTCATCCAGAGTTTCAACACTGATACGTTCTTCATGTGAGACGAAAGGGATATCTTCCACCACGACTGTCACGAGAATGTTACGCTCATGCAAGACTTTATTGTGTTTAAGATTATGCAGCATCGAATGCGGAACTACGTTTGGCGTCCCCGTCAAAAATACAGCATCACCAGGTACGCGCAGTACACTATTCCCGATACTTTTAACGAATAATTCCAGTGACAATGTATCGTGCTCAAGCTTGGCAAAAGTAAGCTCCCGCCCTCGTTTCCACGTCATCAATATTGTTATTGCAATACCACCAATAAGAAGAGGTACCCAACCGCCCGAGAACATTTTTAAAGATGTCGCCGCGACTAAAACAGATTCCAGCAAGAAGAAAGGAATAATCAAAAGTAGAACTTTTGGCAAGCTCCATTTCCATGCATAGTAAATAAAGACCGCAACCAAAATCGTATCACACAACATGGTCAAGGTGACCGCCAGACCATAAGCACTGGCTAAGTTGGAACTGGTTTGAAAAATCAAGATCAGCACCACGATTGCGACTAAAAGTAACCAGTTTAGAAAAGGCACATAAATCTGGCCTGCCTCTAAATCAGAGGTATGCTTAATACTTAAGCGCGGTAAATACCCCAATTGTATGGCCTGACGCGCCAAAGAAAATACACCAGAGATAACCGCCTGCGAAGCGATCACCGCAGCCATTGTCGCTAGAATAATCATGGGATATAACGCCCAACTCGGCACCAGCAAATAAAAAGGATTTTCAATGGCAGCAGGATTACGCAATAGTAATGCACCTTGTCCTGCATAGTTTAAAACCAGACATGGAAGTACCACACTAAACCATCCCAACCGTATAGGTTGAGGGCCAAAATGTCCCATATCGGCATAGAGTGCCTCGCCTCCAGTCACGGTTAAGACCACGGCGCCCATAATAAAAAAAGACTGTACAGGATGGGTAAAAATAAATTGTATCGCCCAATGCGGACTAATCATCCCAAGCACTAACGGCGTCTGTATCACACTGGCAATACCAAGCAACCCCAGCGAGAGAAACCAGACTAGCGTAATTGGGCCAAAGAATTTCCCCACAAAAGCGGTACCATGTTTTTGCATTAAAAATAATGTAATCACGATCACCAGCGCGATGGGAATAATAAAAGGATCAAGCGCATTCGTGGCAATAGATAAACCTTCAACTGCCGAAAGCACGGATATCGCTGGCGTGATAATACCGTCGCCGAAAAATAAAGAAGCACCGATAAAACCAATTGCAATCAGATAAATCTTTTTATGATCTGTAATTTTAGCTTTACGCAGATTCAAGGCGAGTAAAGCCATGATGCCACCTTCGCCATTGTTGTCAGCACGCATCACGATTGCAATATATTTAGTACTGATAATCAGCATTAAACACCAGAAAATAATCGAGAGAATGCCCAATACATTTTCAGGCTGAATCGCTAAACCATGCGCAGCATGAAAAGACTCTTTTAAAGCATATAAAGGACTGGTTCCAATATCACCAAAGACCACGCCTAAGGCTGCTAATGCAGTCGCTGGCAAGGCAGCTTTTTTTACAGTACTTTGCATAATGAATGTTCTATATCATGTTATGGCGGGCAACATTTTTAACAATGCGTGATTTAAATTAGCTCAGTTCTTTGCTCTAGACTCTGCAACGCTAAGCTCTTTGCAACTTAAGCATCTGCTGTATTTCTATCGAGGTGTATCCTCTTTCTTTTAAAATCTGAACAATTATTTTTTGTATTTCAGCAGGCTTTACGGGATATTTTTCAACCAGGACTTCAGTGCTGTAACCTGTAAATACGCTTTTTTGATTTAGAACCATGTTATGGAAATGATTGCTTTGACTGTCCGTATTAAAGAAACCCATTCACCTACCCATAATAACGATCTCCAAAATCGCATTTTAATAATCTTAAAAAGTGACAGGCGTAAAATTTGCGTAAATTTTTCCTCTCGTCCATCGACTTTAATTAGACAAAGTTTGCCCGCCCTGCTCATCCATTCACACAGGATCAAAGTCATTTATGATGTGTTAAAAAATCAGCCCAGAAAACGCAGCCCAACACCTGCTATCGTATAAATATATTTTGGACTCAGCGCTGAATCCCCAATTTTTGTTCTGAGTTTTTTTACCAAGATTCTCAGGTAATGGGTGTCTTCTTCATGGGTAATCCCCCATAACTCAGTCATGATTTGTTTTTGGGTCACAATCTTGCCTTGATGACGAATCAACAAGGCTAATAACTGAAATTCCTTCTTGGTTAAGGTAATTTCCTCACCCGCCAAGGTGATACTATGTTCTGCCACATCCACCCAAAGCTGACCATCGTTGAATACCGTATTTTGTTCTGCATGTTGTGGTTTATTGCGAAACATCACACGGATACGGGCACACAGTTCCTGAATACTAAAGGGCTTGGTCACATAATCATTTGCACCTGCATCCAGCAATTTAATTTTCTGATTTTCATCGGGCCGTGCAGATAATACGATCACAGGAATATCTGACCATTGCCGTAATTCGGTTAAAACCTTCTGCCCCTCCATATCGGGTAAACCCAAATCCAGAATCAGCAGATCGGCACCACGCGTCGCCAGACTCTCCAGCCCCTTCATCCCATTTTCAGCGACATGTACCGAATACCCTTGCGCACGTAAGGCGATATCCAGAAATTTCCGAATTTGAGGTTCATCATCAATGATGAGAATAGAAGCATGCTGATTTAATGTTTGCGGCATAAATAATGATTTTAATCCTGATGAAGTGGTAAGCGTATTCTAATTAAAGTGCCTTGAACATGAGTTCCAGCTAAAGCTTCTATACTGCCCATATGCGCCCCAATGATGGCTTTTACGATGGCAAGCCCTAGACCCGTTCCTGTTTTACCACGATCTCCACGTTGCATGGTATAGAACATATCAAAGATTTGCTCGCGTTCATCTTCGGGAATCCCGACACCTTGATCGACGATATCAATTTGCAGGAAATTATCCTCTTTTTTAATTGTTACTTCGATGGGTACATCATCAGGTGAAAACTTGGCCGCATTTTCCAATACATTAAAAATCGCCTGTTCAATTAAAGCTGGATGCACGTAGAGCTGAGGTAAATCCTCGGTTAAGGACACATCAATATTCACATGGGGTTGATAGCGTTTCAGACGTTGTGTGGCAGATCCAATCAGCTCTTCAACTCCGATCCAGTCTCGGCTTAAGCTTAAACCTTGATGGCCCAAGCGGGTCATATCCAGTAAATTTTGAATATAACGATCCAAGCGTTCACCTTCGACATGAATGGTATCTAACAGTTCATGGCGATCTTGTTCAGGCATCTGTTCGCCGTAGTATTTCAGCGTATCCGCAGAACCAATCATCGCGGCTAAAGGCGAACGTAAATCATGTGAGACCGAAGACAGTAATGCAGAACGCAACTTTTCAGTTTCAGCAACCACACGAGAGTTTTCCAGTTGCAAAGCTAACTGTACCCGCGAAGCCGTTTGGGCAATATCATCGATCATCAATTCAGCCAGACGTTGCTGTTCAAAACTGATGTTTTCTGCATTTTGCTGAAAGCGTATCGCAATCACACCAAAGCCCCCCACCAGATTCAGCGGATTAAACCACCATTCGGATTGAGTCAAAGTATTGGTAAAGCGCCCGCAAGGCTTGGCATTTTTCTGTGTCCAGTTTGCCGCGATCTGATCTTTTTCATTGAATAGAGCGTCCGCTCCCGACTCTTGTGTTCCGATTCTAAGCCAGACCAGCGCATTTAAAGAACTTTCTAAATGTTGTTTGGCGACATTCAAAACTTGCTCAAGATCAACACAGCTTGATAATTTTCGCTCCAGCTCCTGAAGCTGTACGGAAATAGAATTTGCTGCACGTAAACTCAATACCTGAGCGCGTAACTGATTGGCTAAACGCCCGACCAGCAAAGCTGAAATAATAAAGATAACCATCGTTATCACCCCACGCTCGGCACTAATTCGCAAGGTAAAACGCGGTTCAATAAATAAGTAGTTATAGAGCAGGAAGCAAATCAGAACACTTATGATCGTGATAAACATCCTTGCCCGCATTGCAACCACAAGTACCGTGACCACAAAGATTAAAGCCAATTCGCTATAACCAATAAAATGATCACTCACCGTTGCCGCGATTAAACCCAGCAACACAATCAAAATGCTTTCAATCATTTCACGCGGATGAAAATTCAGTGCTTGCTTCGGCCAGAACGAATGCTCACTCTGTTCCTGTGGCCTAATTGCGTGATCTTTAGCCTTTAAAGGTTGAACAAACGTAATTTCAAAAGGATGCTGCTTTTCTAACAACTGATCGGCAATATGATCTGAGAACAACCGTTGCCATAATGATTTTTGAGGACTTTTGCCAAGCAGAATATTGGATGCTCCATAATCATAAGCTGCCTGTAAAATAGTCGCTGCAATATGATTGCTATAGAGCAAATAGGTATCCGCACCCAGTTTACGTGCCAGATTAAATGCCTTAGTCACCGCAAAGGATTGGGTATTTGAAGTCTGACTCTTTTGAATCGAAATCACGCTCCAGGTTGCATTGCGTCGTTCTGCAATACGATGTGCGCGTCGTACCAAGTCCTCCGAAAACGCAGAACCATCAATCGCCAACATGACATGATTCTGAATCGGAATGATCTGTCCTTGGGTGACAAACTTTTCCCGATAATCAATCTCAACTTGTCCTGCCACCGTTTGAATCGCCAAGTCACGTAAGGCAGTCAAATGGGCAGGTTTAAAAAAGCCTTGCAGTGCATGTGGTGCAACATCGGCCAAATAAATCTTGCCATGCTTCATTCGTTCTAATAACTCAGGCACGGGCAAATCAACCAGACGGATATCTTTCAAACGTTTTAGTAACGCATCGGGTACGGTTTCGCTGACCCGAATCCCCGTGATCTGATACACCACATCATTGAGACTTTCCAGATGCTGAATATTCAAGGTGCTATAGACATCGATACCGGCATCTAATAATTCATTCACATCCTGCCAGCGATATTCATGCCGGCTATTCGGTACATTTCGATGTGCCAACTCATCAACCAGCACTATTTCAGGTTTCAGCTTGAGAATTTGGTCGAGATCCATCTCTTCCAGCATTCGCCCCTGATATTCCACCGTCTTTCGAGGAATAACATTTAGCCCCTGAATCAAACGTTCGGTATCAGATCGACCATGGGTTTCAACCAATCCAACCACAACCTGTTGCCCTTGCTGCATCAACTCATGTGCCCGGGTCAGCATCGCATAGGTTTTCCCTACACCAGGCGCAGCCCCCAAGAAAATGGTCAGACGTCCAGACTGTTCACGTTGACTATGTGCCAGCCATGCATCAGCTTTGTTATTACGGTCGATCTGCATAATTACGCTCTATCAACGTGTGGTCGATGACAATTGATCTAGGGCCAGATTCAGTTGTAGAACATTGACTCGCGCCTGTCCATATAAACCGAACTGTGCAGGCTGAATCTGTTGCTGTACTAATTTTTTGACCTGTGACTCTGACAAATGGCGTTGCTGTGCCACGCGTTTCACTTGCAACAAGGCACTGTCAGGTGAAATATCTGGGTCAATCCCACTACTTGATGCCGTAACCATATCGTTTGGTACCTGCTGTTCTGAAATATGATTATTCTGGGCAAATTGCATTGTTCTTTCTTTAATTTGTTTTTGCAAAACAGGATTAGAAACCGCCAAATTACTTCCCGCCATCCCATCTACACTGTAACTCACCGCACTCGGACGAGCATGAAAATATTGCTCACTCACGAAATTCTGCCCAACTAAACTTGAACCTACAATCTTTCCATTCAGCTCAATCAAACTACCATTCGCCTGCTTTGGAAAGACCAATTGAGCAATGGAAAGACTTACCGCACTATACAACACGCCTGCAATCAAAAAGCCAACCAAGATCAAACCAATACTTGGACGTAGTGCAGACTGGATTTCGGTTGATAAGGGTAGATTTTCTAAGGTATTCATTTCTTTCTCCTAAATCCACAACGACACAACAAGGTCAATCAACTTGATCGCAATAAAAGGGAAAATCACTCCACCAACACCATAGATCAACATATTACGGCGTAATAATTGCAAAGCACTGGCAGGCTTAAACTGCACCCCTTTTAGTGCCAATGGAATGAGCATCGGGATAATCAGCGCATTAAAGATCAAGGCTGAAATCACAGCACTGCTTGGACTGCTCAATTGCAAAATATTCAGTACACCCAGTTGCGGAATCGCCACGGAAAATAAAGCGGGCAAAATCACAAAGTATTTAGACACGTCATTTGCCAAAGAAAAGGTGGTTAATGCACCGCGGGTGATTAATTGCTGCTTCCCAATTTCCACGACATCCAACAGTTTGGTTGGATCTGAATCAAGATCCACCATATTGCCTGCTTCTTTGGCTGCTTGGGTGCCTGAATTCATGGCTAAACCAATATCTGCTTGAGCCAAAGCAGGCGCATCATTGGTTCCATCACCGACCATCGCCACCAATTTACCAGCTGCTTGTTCTTTACGAATACAGGCCAGTTTATCTTCAGGTCGTGCTTCAGCAATATAATCATCCACCCCAGCTTCAGCTGCAATCGCAGCGGCAGTCAATGGATTGTCCCCTGTGACCATAATGGTTTTAATGCCCATCTCGCGTAATAGTGCAAAGCGTTCTTTAATCCCTTGTTTAATCACATCTGAGAGTTCAATCACCCCTAAAATACTGTGATTCGAAGCAACAACGAGTGGTGTTGCACCTTTCGATGCAACCTGTTCTACTCGGGTTTTAAGCTCAACGTTATCCTTGATGTCTTGGTTAGTAAATTTAAGAATCGCATCCACAGCACCTTTGCGAATGCTTTGCCCTGTGACTAAATCCACACCAGATAAACGTGTTGCGGCACTAAACTGGATAAATTCTGCACCTGTTGGTTCTTTGATGCTTTCACCCAATTCTTTCCCAAGACTGATTACCGACTTCCCTTCAGGAGTTGGGTCGGCAAAAGAAGTTAACATTGCGGCTTGGCGTAACTCACTTGGGCTTACGCCAGCCAAAGGATAAAATGCAGTGGCTTGGCGGTCTCCATAGGTGATCGTGCCTGTTTTATCTAATAGCAGCACATCAATATCACCAGCAACTTCGACGGCCTTACCTGATTTGGCGAGAACATTGGCTTTTAAAGCGCGGTTCATGCCTGCAATCCCTATCGCTGGTAGTAATCCTCCAATCGTGGTTGGAATCAAACACACCAGTAAAGCAATCAACAAGACTAGACTGATTTTGATCCCGACCATTGCCCCGATAAAGGGTAAGGTCGCGACCACCACAATAAAGGTAATGGTCATGATATTGAGTAAAATACTCAGTGCAATCTCATTCGGTGTTTTTTGACGGTTGGCTCCCTCAACCAATGCAATCATACGGTCTAGAAAGCTATGTCCCGCTTCATTACTGACCCGAATCATAATTTCATCAGATAAAACTTTGGTTCCCCCAATAACACCTGAACGATCCGTATTGGCTTCACGCAATACAGGTGCAGACTCACCAGTCACCGCAGACTCATTAATGGTCGCGAAACCTTGAATAATCTCCCCATCCGCAGGGACAATTTCACCAGCTTTGACAATGACTAAATCATCTTTTTTGAGTAGGTTTGCAGAGATGATTATCGGCGCTGCATCCAGATCGGTAATCCGATTAGCAGTTAAATTTTCACGCGCTTGGCGTAAGGATGCTGCCTGTCCACGTCCTTTAGCTTCTGCAACTGCTTCAGCATAATTGGCGAATAATACAGTGACCAATAAAATCAAGCTCAACACTAAACCGAAACCTAAACTGGTACTTCCCATCAAGGTCGCTGCAATGGTTAAGAGTGTGCCCATCCATACACACGCCATGACTGGATTTTTAAATGCATATTGCGGTAATAGTTTATAAAAGGTTTGTTGAAGGATTTCTTTATTCAAAATATCCATCTGTTGTGTCGCATTTGAATGTTTCATTGAGCTTGCTCCACACTTAAACTTTGATAGACAGATAGTCAGCAATTGGTCCAATCACCAACACTGGCATGAATTGTAATAAGGTGAGAATCAACACGATCCCAATTAAGGTCAGTGCAAATGTAGGTGATTCGATGTGTAAAGAACCTTTGCTTTCCGCGGCTTGAGGTTTGGTTGCTAAGCTGACCGCAATTAAAACAGGGATGATTAACACGCTATAACGGCCTGCCAATAAAGCGACACTGGCACTCAGATTCCACCACAAGGTGTTATCGCCTAAACCTTCAAAACCAGAGCCATTGTTGGCATAAGCGGAAACATACTCATAAAACACTTGGCTAATCCCATGAAATGCTGGATTGGAATTGCCTGTCAGCGCAGGAAATGCGATTGCGATCGCAGTCAAACCAAGAATCACCATGGGTTGTAATAAGATCACAAGAGCTAAAAGCTTGATTTCAGTGACTTCTACTTTTCGGCCAAATAATTCAGGGGTCCGCCCCGTCATTAAGCCCGCGATAAATACTGCTAAAAATAGATAAATAAAGAACTGTAATAAACCACAGCCAATCCCGCCCCAGATGGCATTGATCAGCATATTGCACAGTTCAACCAAACCTGTGAGTGGTGAGGCGGAGTCATGCATCATGTTGACTGAACCATTGTTCACTTGTGTGGTGAGACTTGCCCAAAGTGCTGATGCATCCGCACTAAAACGCACTTCCTTACCCTCCATCAAGGCTGCATTAGCAATTAAAGATGATTTTTCAGTCCAGAAAGCCAATGAGGAGGAAATCAATGACATCAACAACATACTGCCAAAAATCATCCACATCAGTTTTTTACGTTGGATAAAGCGTCCAACCATAAACACCACTGACAACGGAATCAGTAAGATCGCAATCATCTCAATCACATTGGACAACGGTGTTGGGTTTTCTAAAGGCACACTACTATTTGGGCCATACCAACCGCCACCGTTACTGCCCAGCTGTTTAATGGCAACCATGGGTGCAACTGGACCAAGTGGAATATGTTGTGTTTGTACCTCAGCGCTTTGATCTAAGACCTGCGCTATTGGTCCAGCAGAAAAGGTTGCTGGCACACCTTGAAAAGTCAGCAGCAAAGAAAAAACTAAAGCGAGTGGAATAAAGAATCTAAACAATGGTCGAATGAGATCCATCCAGTAATTACCTAGATTGATCGTATCCCAGTCTTTTTGATTCGCTCCTTCTCCACGACCCGATTGCAGGAATAAAGCCCTTAACATAGCGACCAATAAGGCCAGACCAATTATGGGTGATAAATATTGCAAGCCGACAATCACGGTCATTTGTGATAGATAAGACAGTTGAGCCTGCCCTGAATAATGTTGCTGGTTGGTATTGGTCAAAAATGAGATCGTGGTATGCAAAGCTAAATCCCAGTTCATATTCGGAATATGATCGGGATTCAGAGGCAGCCATGCCTGTGTCATCAAGATTGTGACACTTGCACCAAGCAGAAAAATATTGCTAAAGATAAAAGCAGCAAGATATTGGCGCCAGTTCATACCACGGCGTTGTACGCCAAGTACGGCATAAATTGGCTGCTCGATCCAGTTAAACAATCGGTCGCTTTTCATTGGTTTTGCTTGCATCACATCGGCAAGATAAGCACCGAGCGGATAAGCCAGCAACAAGGAAAGGACAAATACAGAAATAAATTCCCACATAGCAGATGCCATTTAAAAATTGGTCAACATCAGTATGGAAATGAGGGACGTAAATTCTCTATATTGAAAAAACCTGAAAACGTAAATTTTGCGTAAATAAAAATTTATTCATGCTTAATTAAAAGAGTGCAGAATGCTTTTATCTATTCTGCCATGACCTTAAAACAAGTAACTCGATTGCTTGTCATCCAACACTGTAAAGTCTTAATATAAATTTTTTCCAATAACATTGATAACATCCATCATATTCATTAAATTGCGCTACTGAATAATCTGACATCTACATACAGAAGAATATATCTCCATGGAAATCAAACAAATAAAGTATTTTTCGATGGTTGTTGAAGCAGGCAGTATTGGTAAAGCTGCTCAAAAACTTGATGTCGGGCCGTCGGCAATTAGCCAGCAAATCAGTAAGTTAGAACAAGAATTAAGTATTCGTTTATTACAGCGTAATGCCTTTGGTGTGACACCGACCCCTGCGGGCTTGGCCTTTTTAAAACATTCTCAACTCATCTTGCGTCAAATTAACTTTGCGATTGATGCTGCTCATTCTGCTCGGCTTTCTGGTCATGTCAGCCTTGGTTTTCCACCAACAATCACCGCTTTAATTGGCATTCCTTTAATGAAATTAATGTCTGAACGTTATCCAGACATTCGTCTCGAAATTGTGGAAACATTGTCAGGAAATCTAATTCAGTCCATTAATTCGCGTCAGCTTGATATTGCCATTATTTTCACCAATGAAATTGATAAGCAATGGTCAATACAACCATTAGTACGTGAGCAAATGTATTTAATGGCACGCAAGGAAGTGCTGGAAAAATATGGTCTTTCTGAATGTATTAAAAGTGGAATTATTCAGTCTCAACAGATTGGAGATCTTCCATTAGTACTGCCACGTCAGCGCCATAGCTTAAGAAAACTGCTCGAACACAAGATAGGACAGCTCAATGTCGTCTATGAAATTGATGGCCTACACTTACTCATGGACAGCTTGATTCATCTTGATCTTGCAAGTGTTCGCCCTGGGAGTGCCTGCCTACAAGAATATAAACACCAGATTCAATTACTCAAACTGGTTGACCCCGAAGTAGAACGAATTAATTATTTAGTCAGCCTAGCTGAAGAAGAACTATCGCCAGCGGCACTTGCTGCAAAAGCAGCGATTAAAGCATGCGTGAAAGAACTAATCCAAAATCAGATTTGGCCGTGTTCTGAAATTATTTTATAAAAGGTCATTAATTTTTTTAAATACCTCATTACTTTTGCCCTCTCACTCTCCTCTGCTTTTTGCGATTACATTTTCTTCCGAAAGATAAGTGGATTTCTATTTATCAAAGTTTAGATGTGTAGTTTTAACTGGAAACAAGGCATCACATTTTCTGCAACGGATAGCGCTAGATCTCATTTCCCATCCATTTCTATGAATGGTTGATTGATCCGATCTGTTTTTTCCAATATTGAAAATTGTGAATGTTTCCATTTTGCTAGGCCAAGGAGGTCTCTAATGGATATTACAAATAATCGCAGGGCTACTTTTAAAAAAATATTAAATGTAACGAGTGGCAACTTTTTAGAACAGTACGACTTTTTTCTTTTTGGCTTCTATGCCACTTATATCGCAGCAAAATTTTTCCACTCTGAAAATGAATATGTCTCTTTAATGATGACATTTACCGTATTTGCTGCGGGCTTTCTTATGCGTCCTCTCGGCGCTATTTTTTTAGGTGCTTATGTTGATAGAGTGGGACGCCGTAAAGGCTTAATCGTGACCTTAAGTCTGATGGCCATCGGAACGATTCTGATTACCTTTGTACCAGGTTATGAAACCATTGGTATTATTGCGCCAATTCTGGTGGTGATTGGTCGTCTATTACAAGGCTTCTCGGCAGGTGTTGAATCTGGCGGTGTATCGATTTATCTCGCTGAAATTGCAACAGATAAAAACCGTGGATTTATCACAAGCTGGCAATCTGGCAGCCAGCAAATTGCAGTTGTATTTGCGGCATTGCTGGGTTATTGGCTAAACACTATCTTAACGACTGCTCAAGTGGGTGAATGGGGCTGGCGTATTCCCTTCTTAATTGGCTGTTTGATTATTCCTTTAATCTTCTTATTCCGTCGTACTTTAGAGGAAACTGAAGACTTTAAAGCGCAAAAAACTCATCCATCGACTAAAGAAATTTTCAGCACGCTTGCGAGCAACTGGCGCATCGTACTTGCGGGCATGATGATGAGTGCCATGACCACAACCACGTTCTATTTCATTACGGTTTACACCACTGTGTATGCAAAACGTACTTTAGAAATGTCTATCACTGATAGTCTGTTAGCAACCGTATTTGTGGGTTTATCAAATTTCTTCTGGTTACCAATGGGTGGTTTGCTTTCAGACAAAATCGGCCGTCGTCCAGTGTTAGTCGGCATTACAACCCTTGCCATCTTTACAACTTATCCAGTTTTAAGCTGGTTAGTCAGTGACATTAGTTTTACCAATCTGATTATCTCGCTTGCTTACTTCTCATTCTTCTTTGGTATGTACAACGGCACCATGGTTGCAACACTTGCCGAAGTGATGCCTAAACGAGTCCGTACAGTTGGTTTCTCTTTAGCATTTAGCCTTGCCGCCGCTATTTTCGGTGGTATGACTCCAATGGCCTGTACATTCCTGGTCGAACATACGGGCAATCCAAGTACCCCTGCTTTCTGGCTGATGCTCGCTGCGGTATGTAGCTTAGTCTCAAGCCTGTATTCATGTCGCAGTTCGAAACAGAAGAATGCTGACCCGATTGTTGAACCAGCTAAGGTGAGCGCGTAACTCCACTACACCTTTAGTTTTAATGAACAGTACGACAGATCATCAGTCTACGTACTGTACGTTCTTGCAATTCAAGTGAGGTACTATGAAAAAGTCCCCTATCTTCATGACCATTTGCCTAGCTGGTGCAGGCTTAGGCTCAACGCTTGCCAACGCAGATACCCTCGAAGTAATTAGCTCAGGCGGTTTTTATTCATCTATGGAAAAACTCATTCCAATATTTGAAAAACAAACTGGTCACACAGTTCACCTTTCATCTGGTTCATCTATGGGCGCGTCGCCAACTGCTATTCCAAACCGTCTCGATCATGGTGAACATTTTGATGTGGTGGTGTTGGCTGCTCCTGAACTGAACAAGCTTGCAGAAAAAGGTTACGTAGACCCAAATTCACAAAGTGCTTTAGTCAATTCAAGCATCGGCATGGCTGTGCCTAAAGGTGCACCAAAACCAGATATTAGCTCTGCGGCAAAATTCGAAAAAGTTTTATTAAATGCTAAGCACATCGGCTATTCAGCAAGTGCGAGCGGCACGCATCTTGAAAAAGATGTTTTCCCAAGCTTCCCACCTGTCGAGTACAAAGTGATTTCTGGTAAAGCAGAAAAAGTGGTAGGCGACCGCGTTGCAAAACGTATTGCTGAAGGTCAGTTTGATATTGGTTTCCAGCAAATTAGTGAAATCAAACCTTTTACTGGCCAATATGGTCAAGTTGATTTAGTCGGTCCAATTCCTGCGCCTTATCAAAAAGTCACTGTATTTGCAGCGGGCATTGGTAAAAACTCTGAACATGAAAAAGTCGCAAAAGAACTGATTCAATTTGTGAAATCGCCTCAAGCCACACAAATTATTGAAGAACAGGGTCTTGAGCAGGTTAAACAATAAAAGCTCTAAAAGGCAACGTCTTAAGGTGATTGTTGCCTTTACTCTGTTGGTCGTTTACTCAGCGTAATAGAACAAAATGTATAGCGATAAACCAGTGTAGAATAACCAATAAAGGTCAATGTAGTACTTGCCGTGGAACTCAAACAATTAAAGTATTTTATTGCAGTGATCGAGTCAGGAAGCTTGGGTAAAGCTGCAAAAAATCTCGATATTGGAACTTCTGCATTAAGTCAGCAAATCTCAAAATTAGAAAGTGAGCTTTCTATTCGCCTTTTACAACGTACTGCTTTGGGTACAGTTCCCACCCCTGCGGGTTTAGCTTTTTTTCAACAAGTTCAACTTGCGCTTAGGCACCTAGACCATGCCGTAGACTCTGCACACTCTTCACGTTTAAGTGGTCATGTCACTGTCGGTTTTTCCCCAAGTGTCGCATCGGTTATTGGCACGCACTTTTTAAAACTCATGAGAAACCGTTATCCCGACATTAAAGTCCGTTTAATTGAAGGCTTATCAGGTGACCTGAAGGCCTTAGTTAATGCAAGGCAGCTCGATGTTGCCATCATCTTTAGTGACGATGTCGACCCACAGTGGGCCATACAGCCTTTAGTCAAAGAACAGATGTTTTTGATCTCGCCTAAAGAAGTGCTGAGTCAGTACCATCTTGAAAGCTGTATAGACACTCAAACGATTACCCATTCACAGCTAAAAGAACTTCCGCTAATTTTACCAAGCCAGCGACATGGACTGCGCTTGTTGCTCGAACAGAAAATTCATCAGCTTAAAGTGGCCTATGAAATTGATGGACTGCACTTGCTAATGGAAAGCATTAGCCAACTCAAAATGGCGACCATCCAACCTGCGGGTGCCTCATTAAACTCAAGGCAAGACCTGTGTTTGCTACGCGTTATAGAACCTGCTATTGAACGCATTAACTATTTAATTAGTCTGTCTGAAGAGGAACTCTCGCCTGCTACTTTAGCCACCAAAGTGGTGATTCGTGCTTGTGTGACCAATCTGATTAATGAAAAGCGTTGGCCTGGTGCGAAACTCATAAATACTTAAACGTTTAGTGTTTATTTTTACTAAACACCCATTCAAGTTTAGCCTCTCACTTCCTCTTCCCTTTTAAAGCTACATTAGCCTTAGCTGAGAAAGGGAGAAATCCATGCATGATGTGATTGTAATTGGGGGTGGGAATGCCGCACTGTGTGCCGCACTCACAGCAAAAGAAAGTGGCGCGTCTGTGCTTGTCATAGAAGCAGCACCTAAAGAATGGCGTGGTGGTAACTCACAACACACTCGTAACCTCCGTTGCATGCATGATGCTCCTCAAGATGTATTGGTTGATGCCTACCCCGAAGAAGAATATTGGCAAGACCTACTTAAAGTCACTGCGGGCAAAACTAATGAGCACTTAGCTCGTCTGGTTATTCGTAGCACGGCGACCTGTCGTGACTGGATGCGTAAACACGGGGTGAATTTTCAGCCGCCACTATCGGGAGCTTTGCATGTTGCACGTACCAATGCCTTTTTTATGGGTGGTGGTAAAGCCCTCATTAATGCGTATTACCGTAGTGCCCAAGAGCTTGGCATTGATATTTTATACAACACAAAAATTAAAGATCTAAAGTTAAACCAAGGACATTTTGAAGCTGCAATTGCGGAAGATGGCCGTGTGTTTAAAGCGAAAAGCTGTGTATTGGCCGCAGGTGGTTTTGAATCAAATCTGGAATGGTTAAGAGAAGCATGGGGACAAAATGAAAACGGCGAATGGCCTGCCGATAATTTCATTATTCGCGGAACCCGCTTTAATCAGGGCAACTTACTCAAATTTATGATAAATCAAGGCGCCGATATTATTGGTGATCCATCACAATCGCATTGCGTCGCTGTAGATGCACGAGCACCGTTATATGACGGCGGTATTTGTACCCGTATTGACTGCGTTTCATTGGGTATTGTGGTCAATAACAAAGCCGAACGTTTTTACGATGAAGGCGAAGACTTCTGGCCAAAACGTTATGCGATTTGGGGCCGCCTTGTTGCCAAACAACCTCAGCAAATTGCCTATTCGATTATTGATTCAAAAGCGATTGGGCGCTTTATGCCACCTGTGTTTGCGGGTGTAAAAGCAAATAGCATTCAAGAACTGGCCGAAAAAATCGGACTAGATGTAAAAACCTTCTGTCACACCGTAGAAGAATTTAACCAAGCCTGCGTACAAGGCACATTTAACCATACCGTTTTAGATGACTGCACTACTCAAAATATTGTTCCCAACAAAACCCATTGGGCGGTTCCTCTCGATCGCCCGCCGTTCTATGCCTATGCGCTTAAACCCGGCATTACCTTTACCTATTTAGGCTTAAAAGTCGAAGATGATGCTGCTGTGCGTTTTAACGATAAAGCCAGCCGCAACCTGTTTGTCGCTGGTGAAATGATGGCAGGTAACGTACTCGGTCAGGGTTATACCGCAGGCGTTGGTATGTCGATTGGCACAACCTTTGGACGCATTGCCGGAAAAAATGCAGCCCACTATGCACTTTCACAAGGAGTTGAACATGAATGCTAGTACTAAAGCCCTAATTCCAGTTGTTCAGCTCTCTGACCATGAACAAGAAGTTCAAAGAGCCTTACAGATTTGTAATGCTTGTCGCTACTGTGAGTCTTTTTGTGCTGTATTTGCGGCGATGACCAAGCGTCTTGAGTTTAATCAAGCCGATATTCATTACCTCGCAAACCTTTGCCATAACTGTGGTGCATGTTTACATACTTGCCAATATGCCCCGCCGCACGAGTTTGGTGTAAACATTCCAAAAGCAATGGCGCAAGTACGTTTGGAAACATACCAAGAGTTTGCGACCCCGCAGCCTTTAGGCCGACTTTATAAGTCTGTTGGGATTCCTTTTGTTTCGGCGTTATCAGTTATTTTCTTTTTATGCATGTTAGCTGTAGTTTGGTACAAAGGCACCGACCTATTTGCAGGCTATCAAGGTAATTTCTATGCGATTTTCCCGCATAACTTTTTAGTTCTATTGTTTGGAGCGACTTTTACAGTTGCCATTGTTTTACTCGGCATCGGGATTAGTAAATTTTGGCGGCAGACGTCTAAAGTTATTCACGGCAAAGTTGAAAAACCAGACCTTATTCAAGCCTCTCAAAATGTTTTAACGCTTAAATATTTAGACGGTGGACATGGCAAAGGCTGTAATGAACAAGATGACCGTTACACACAAATCCGCCGCGTTTTTCATCACCTAACGTTTTATGGCTTTATGCTCTGCTTTGCAGCCACAGGTGTAGCGACTTTATATCACTATTTCCTTAATCTGCATGCGCCTTACCCTATCTTTAGCTTGCCTGTTATTTTGGGTACGTTGGGTGGGTTTGGCTTAGTGATTGGACCATCTGGTTTGCTTTATTTAAACCTTAAACGCCATCCATTACATGGTGACCGTGAGCAAAAACCTGTAGATCGAGGTTTTATTTTCCTTTTAATTTTAGTCAGTGCTTCAGGCTTAGCTCTCATGGTATTTCGTAATACCCCTTACATGGCACTTTTACTGATTTTCCATTTAGCCACGGTCATGACGTTTTTTATTACCATGCCATTTGGTAAGTTCGCACATGGTTTTTACCGCAGTGCTTCTTTACTCAAATTTGCCATCGAAGAACGTATTTCGAAAGGCCGATAAAAGATCATTCCCAATATTTTTAGCATAACACTATGAATATGCCCCCATATTCCATAAAAAATTAAGGGTATCTAAAAAGGATCATTGATAATTTTTGGATAAAAAAAGCCACATCTGGAGAATGTGGCTAAAGTATTGCTTTGCTTGCTACGGTTATACCGTAGTTTTAGATTAGAGCGATTAGCTTAATTTAAACTGAATAAATAACTTGTTTGAAGCTGATAATACGCAATCCTACAGAACCGGCAAATATAGTATTGTTCTATCCATATTAATCTCGTCGGGATAACCCTTCATGCAAACTCCCCTTATAAAACCACTTATACAAATAATTAATTTAATCATATAGATAAAAATAAATAAGTTCTTCGGTTAGCTGTAAGTATTGTTTTCTATATCGTATATTCAATGCTTCTTAAGAAAAATTTATTGATTACTTTTCAGCTCATACAAACTCAAAATAATTAACAAAATATGCCTTATGTTGCTATCTCGACCAACACTCTGATTTTATCTAGATAAGATTTTTCTTGTTCAGTTTATATACGTTTATGAAAAATGCCACTCTTTATAAAACAGACGAAATAGTCTCCAGAACGAATTTAGAGTTCCACTTTGATCAAGTACCTAAATATTGGTTTGGAGAAGATCCTTTTAAAACTCGTTTTTTTGATGCTTTAGGGTTATCTTTTCCCGACGGAGAGAAATTTTTCATACAAAGCGTTAAAGCTTTTAGAGATAAAGTCACAGATCCTAAGCTGCTCAATGATATCTCTGTCTTTATCAAACAAGAAGCTCAGCACGGCACTATTCATAACTTAATGAATGAAAATCTCAAGAAACAGAATATTCCAGTTAAGCGTCTGATGGGCGTGCTTAAAAACTCATTAAATTATAATAAATCTCTAGAATTCAATTTAGCAGTTACAGTTGCATATGAACATGTTACAGCCCTACTCGCCCAATGTTTATTTGAAGATAGACAAGTTTTTGCTGAGGCGGATCCACGTATGCAAGCGCTATGGATTTGGCACTCTATAGAAGAAATGGAGCATAGAGAGGTCGCTTTCAATGTCATGAAACAAGTAGGCAATATTGATGAAGAGATGAGAGTCATCGCCTTTCGCAAAACTTTTTCTCTTATTTTTGATTCAGCACTTGGAGTAGCAAATATTATGTTACGTTGCGATGGTTTCAATAACAATGAAAGAAAACTGATGTTGGATAAAGGAAAGGATTGGCTTTTTGGTCCGAAAGGCATTATGAGCACAAAAATGCCATTAATTTTAAATAGTTTAAAAGAAGACTTTCATCCTAGCCACTACCCAATTATTAATCATTATGATGTATGGGTGAAAGCCATTGAAGAAACGAATGACCCAATTTATGCAGCAAATAAATTTTGGGAAGCGGGTTTATAATAGATTCTTATTAAAAAACGCATGAAATTACATTTATCGATATTTTTATCAATCCTCTCATTTCGATAACGTCAAAGCGAAAGATCATCAAACCTGTAATTAACTGTTGTATAAGCTGACAAAGCAACTTCTTTTGTTGCTTATTTCTTCATTTCTCCAAGCAATCCTTTTTGTGAATTTCTATGGATTTGTTAAGATGAACCACGTGCAAATTTAACTACACCGCATATACCACTGACTCAAGGTGACATAAAAAAGCTATACTTTTTTATCTAATTCAGTCAGATTTGCACAGAATTATGAGGATGGATAACATCGTTAATCCTCCAGATCAGATTTATCTAAATATTAAGTTTCAAGGATTTAGTACGAATGAACAGCGCTGAAATCATGGCTGACTTATCCAACCATACACCAATGATGCAGCAATACCTTAAAGTCAAAACTGACTATCAACATGCTTTGCTGTTCTATCGTATGGGCGATTTTTACGAGCTTTTTTTTGAAGATGCTCATTTAGCAGCCAAATTACTCGGCATTACACTGACCCATCGTGGTAAAGCCAGCGGTCAACCGATTCCAATGGCTGGCGTGCCTTATCATGCAGCCGAAGGTTATCTCGCACGTTTAGTCAAAGCTGGACGTACTGTTGCGATCTGCGAGCAAGTCGGTGAAGTTACAGGAAAAGGGCCTGTTGAGCGTAAAGTCGTTCGTATTTTGACGCCTGGAACATTAACAGATGATGCACTGCTTAGCAGTTATCAATCTTCAAATCTGGTTGCGCTTTGCATTCAGCAAAATCAAATCGGTTTGGCCTTGCTTGATCTCAGTGCAGGTATTTTCAAAGTCCAGCAACAAGATTATAAGCCAGAGCAACTGGCAATCGAACTGGCACGTCTAATGCCAAGCGAAATCCTGATTGATGAAGATCTGATTGATAAAAATATTATTGAGCAAATCAAAAAGAATCTGGACTGTCCGATTACCAAGCGCCCAAATGTCGACTTTAATTTAAATAATGCCCAAAAAACGTTATGTGACCAATTTTCAGTTTCGACCTTATCTGGCTTTGGTTTAGATCCATTACCGCTTGCTAGAGCTGCCGCTGCTGCGCTGATTCATTACGCTAAAGAAACCCAAAAAACGGCATTACCTCATATCCGTTCAATTCAGATTGAGCAAAGTACTGACTTTATTGCGCTTGATCCGATTACGCGCCGCAACTTAGAGATCATCGAACCTCTATTTGAGCATGGTACTTCTCTGTTTCAACTCATCAATGATTGCCAAACGGCGATGGGCGGACGTTTGCTGAGCCGAACGCTGATGCAACCGATCCGTGACACAGCCATTCTCGATGCACGTCTTGATGCGACTGAACAGTTATTAAAAGGTTTCCATGAAGCACCTGTTCGTTTGGTATTAAAAGAAATTGGTGATATTGAACGTGTGCTCAGCCGTGTTGCTTTAGGCAGTGCTCGTCCCCGTGATCTGGTACAACTCCGTCATGCCTGTGCACAGATTCCGTTCTTACGTCATGCCTTAGCGCCTGTATTAAAAACCCAGCAATCTAAATTACTTACACAGCTTGACCAAGAGCTGGGCGACTTTAAGAGCCTCCATCAGCACTTAATGGCTGCGATTGTTGAAAGCCCACCTGTGCTTCTACGTGATGGCAATGTAATTGCAGAAGGTTATGACGAAGAACTGGATGAATTACGCAAAATTCGTGATCATGCGGGTCAGTTCCTGATTGATTTAGAGATTAAAGAACGTGAGCGTACAGGAATTAACACCCTGAAAATCGGTTATAACCGTGTCAGTGGTTATTATATCGAACTCACTCGTGCACAGGCAGAACAAGCGCCTGCCGATTATATTCGTCGCCAAACCCTGAAAAATGCTGAACGATATATCACGCCAGAACTCAAAGGCTTTGAAGATAAAGTGCTTTCGAGTGAATCGCGTGCCCTCGCCCGTGAAAAACTTTTATTTGAATCGTTATTAGATGAATTACGTCAGAATATTGCGCATTTACAAATGATGAGTGCGGCGATTGCGCATATCGATGTATTGGCAAACTTTGCCCATCAAGCGCGATTAAATAGTTGGGCAAGACCAGAATTTACTGCTGAAACCTGTATCAAGATTCAGGCTGGCCGTCATCCTGTGGTCGAAGCGTTAAATAAAGCACCATTTACGCCGAATGATACCTTCCTTGATCCACAGCATCGTATGGCAATTATTACTGGCCCAAACATGGGAGGTAAATCAACCTTTATGCGTCAGACGGCGCTTATTAGTTTACTCGCCTATTGTGGTAGCTTTGTCCCTGCCAAAGCTGCAAAGCTGGGTTCGATTGACCGTATCTTTACCCGTATTGGTTCTGCGGATGATTTATCGACAGGTAAATCAACCTTTATGGTTGAAATGACTGAAACCTCACAAATCCTTCATCACGCAACCAGCCAGTCCTTAGTACTGATGGATGAAGTCGGTCGTGGAACCAGTACTTACGATGGTCTTTCTCTGGCTTGGGCCTGTGTGGTTGATTTAACCAAACGCGTAAAATGTTTGTGTCTGTTTGCGACCCACTATTTTGAGCTGACTGAACTGGGTAGCGAAGCAGGCATTGATAACTACCATGTCACCGCACAAGAACTGAATGGCAATTTGATTTTGCTACACAAAGTTCAACATGGCCCCGCAAGCCAAAGTCACGGTTTACAGGTTGCGAAACTGGCAGGTATTCCTGCAAGTGTAATCAAGGAAGCCCAAAAGCGACTAAAAATTCTGGAAAAGCAGCAGCATCAACATTTACCAAATAGTGTGCAGAATGACTTATTCAGTGCCGTTGAGCATGAAATTGAAACTCAAGTTATTGAAAAGGTAATTGAGGTTGAAGCAAAATCACCTGCATTAGAGTTGTTACAAAACATTGATGTTGATGACCTGACACCACGTCAGGCGCTTGAACAGCTTTATCAACTCAAAGCTTTATTTAAGACCAGTCAGACACTTGAGAATTAATCCTCCGATCAATAAGCTCTATCCTTTGAGGTAGAGCTTATTTACATAGCACTTGCGTAATCTAACAATTGCTCACCCACCTTTTTTAAGGTTCATGTTATTCCTAAACCTAGAAAATTATTCTGTGGAGGAAATACCATGTCACGTGGCGATAAATCTGCATATACAGCAAAACAGAAACGACAAGCCAAGCATATTGAAGAAAGTGAACTGGAACAGGGTCGCTCTCAGGAAGATGCTGAACGTATTGCTTGGGCAACGGTGAATAAGCAAGATGGTGGTGGTCTCAAGAAAAAGTACAAATAAGCAAATTGCTGCTGTAGTTGAGACTTATTATCAACAAAAGTCATATAAATAAGTCCATTTCATTGATACGAATAATAAATATCAATAAAAGGAATTGTTTCTATCGGTATTTTTTGCCTAAAATACGCTATGCAAAATGAAAACCATATTTTTTAGGTAGCTGCCGCCATGACCTTTGTTGTCACCGAAAATTGTATTAAATGTAAATATCAAGATTGTGTTGAAGTTTGTCCAGTAGACTGCTTCTACGAAGGTCCAAATTTCCTTGTGATCAATCCAGATGAATGTATTGACTGCGCACTATGTGAACCAGAGTGTCCAGCAAATGCAATTTTCTCGGAAGATGAGTTACCAGAAGGCCAAGAAGTCTTTATCGAACTCAATGCTGAATTGTCTGAAAAATGGGCTGGCAATAACATCACTCAAATTGGTGAGCAACCTGCTGACCGTGAAGAGTGGAATGGCAAGCCAGACAAGCTGCAATATTTAGAAAAATAATTGAAAAAGGCCAGTTTTACTGGTCTTTTTTATACTTTAATCACACATTTCTTTGCAATTACCTCATTATTCATACGCCATTTTGCATTAAAATAATACGCCTATCGATTATGAACTGCGCTTTTTATGATTCGAAATAAATTACAGGGTCTATTATCATTATTTGCCATCCCTGTGATGATGGTAGGTTGTACGAGTTCAACCACAAAAGTAAATCAAAACCAAGGTAAAAGAATTTACATTCCTCAAGAACAAGTCACTTTAACCCGCCCTGTTCCAAATAAAGTCGAACCTGCTTCCTATCGCCGATGGCTCGGTCAAGGCGATAATTATGCACGCGTTCGCGAATACGAGCAGTATCTTGCCCGTAATAATGTTGCCCATATTGTTCCAAGTTTTGAGTTGCTACGTACTGCACGAGACTGGCAAAAATGTGGCCGTTCAGAATATATGGTGCCTAATCGTGAGTTATGGGGAAATGCCCTGCCAACCTTACGTGTCTTTAAATATCTGGTCGCAGCAAAAGTTTTAACGGATTTTGAAGTCACCTCGGTTTATCGAGATCTGCCTTTGAACCAATGTGCTGGTGGTGCAGGCTCTTCAAAACATCTATTTAACTCAGCCATTGATTTCCGTATTGGCCCTGAATACCCACAGCCACAAGATTATGCCTTTATCGAACAGACCAAATTCAAGTTATGCCAGTTCTGGGCACAGCATGGACAAAGTCTGGATATAGGCGTTGGTTTATATAGTTCTGGACAGATTCATATTGATACGCAAGGTTATCGTACTTGGGGCCCTGACCTGACCCGTAATAGCTCGATGTGTAATTTCTAAAAATCCCTCGGCAACTTGAAAAGAGATCAAATTGATCTCTTTTTTGTTTCATTGCACAGGATTAATTGAGCAATCAAATTGCACTCTGATCATAAACGTTTAAAATGCAGCTAACAGATTCATAGGTAAACTTGATTATGCAACAGATGTGGACCGACATTGATGACTATATCAATTCACATTTAATTCCCACAGACCCAAGACTTCAACATGCATTAGATAATACCGATACTCAAGGGTTTTCTAATCATTTGGCTGTTGCGCCTAATCAAGGCATGTTTTTGCAGATGCTGATCCAGATGAACCAATGCAAACGTGTATTGGAACTAGGAACTTTTGGCGCCTACAGCACCATTTGGCTAGCCAAAGCGCTGCCAGAAGATGGTTATCTACTCACCGTTGAAGGACGTGATACTCATGTCATCATTGCGCAGGAAAATATTGATTTTGCCAATATGCCAACCACCATTGAACTAAAAAAAGGGCGTGGTGCAGATATCATGAATCAGCTGATTGCAGAAGGCAGTGAGCCATTTGATTTCATTTTCATTGATGCGGATAAGCAAAGTTATCCTGAGTATTTTGAGTTAAGTTTAAAACTTGCTCATTCAGGTACCATTATCGTGCTGGATAATGTGATTCGTGCAGGAGATATTCTGGATGAAAATAACAAGAAGCCAAGTATTGAAGGGATTCGTGAAGCATTCACGGCGTTAAAAGACCATCCTCAACTGTTATCTTGCACAGCATTACAAACTGTAGGCTCAAAAGGTCATGATGGCTTTGCAATTGCCATCGTAAAATAGAGATTAAAAAACAACCTATTTAATTTAGTTGTGTAATATCAACAAATTATATTTATCTCCAATGCTTTTCCATACAGTTATCCACAGGAATTGCGGATAACTATATGGAAAGAAATGAATCACTTAGCGACAAGTAACGGCACATTGGCATTCCGGAAGATTGTCGTGGTAATACTTCCCAAGAAGAACTGATGAATTTTACTGTGGCTAAATGCCCCTAATACAATCAGCTGAATATCATGTTCCCTTTGATATTCAAGAATATTTTGCGCAACATCACCATAACGGTACACGGATACTACTTCCAATCCAGCATCAGTTAAGTACTTCTCTGGTTCTGCCAGCATTTCAGGATGATCACCGACGTAGAGCAAGTGGCATTGCAAGAGTTTCAACAGATCACTTTTTGCAATACGTTGCAGCATTTTCTGGCAGGTTGGTGAATATTCATAGGCAAAGATAAAACGTTTCGGTGGCTGGAAATGCTCGCCTACCGTAATAACAGTACAGTTTGCACCACGAATGAAGTTTTCAACATTGCTACCAATCGGTTTGTTTTTCTCGGCAGCACGCTCACCCACCCGACCAATAATCACAATATCGTTTTCATCGAGAAGGTTAAAACTTTGCTCAAGAAAATCACCTTTTTCCTGAATCTTGGTGCTGGTTAAGCCATACTGTTTTTCGATAAGCTCAGAGATATGTTTAAGCAAATTATTACTATAATCCAGTGCAAGCTCACTTTGCTTTTGTTCTAGCTCAGCCAGCTCTTTCAACAGCATGGCATTACTTTCAAAGCCAATCACACCGCTGATTTCACCTAAATGATAACTCGCTGGGTAATAGTCCAGAATTTGCAATAGTACCAATTCTCTTTGTGTCTGTTTGGCCACCCACACAGCCGCCTCAGCCACAGCATCAATGCAGGGTGAAGAATCAATACATGCAATTACACGGTTCATTTTTCGCCTCTCTTTAGGTAATACCTTAGGTCTTCTACTTATTTTTAACTTATCACAGATAAAAGCGAGGAAGGTTAAATTTATGTATCGAATCTCATAAGCTTTTTAAGAGGGTCTGTTGATATTTCACGATGCTTGCGACAGTGGACATTTTTTAGATGCCACAAGGCACATTTGGCGAAATTTAGTCATTCTAAATGAGCTGAATGTAACGCAGTGGCAGCAAAAAATGTCCCTGTCCCACAGGGTTACGGCTAAAATCTCCTCAAACTTCGTTATGAAATTTGACAAGGGGGTCGCCATTGCCTGCATTTCATGCCTTGTTTGAGTCGTTTTAGCCAATAACGCAATGCATGGGTGAAATTTCAATAGACCCTACACTTTTACTCATTACGATAACGAATTATTTTTGCTGGATTCCCTGCCACGATTGCATAATCGTCTACATCTTTGGTTACCATACTGTTCATGCCCACAACTGCATGATCTCCGATTTTAATACCATCCTTAATTCCCACATGCGCGCCGAGCCAGACATCGCGCCCTACCTCGATTCCTTTAGAGCTAACAGGTTGCTGATAGATAGCACGATCCATTTCCATACCATGATCGAAGGCATATAAATGACTATAAGCCGCGATTCTGACCTGATCATGTAGTTTAATGCCTGTACGCCCTCCATCCAGAATACAGTGATGGTTAATCGCGACCTCATTGCCGATTTCTAACGGGCCATGCAAGGTGCAATCCGCTGCGATAAAGGTATTATCTCCAATCGAAATCTTACGACCGCGTTCTGCAAAAATATGTGTCAATGGAGAAATGAAACAGTTCTTGCCGATTTCCACCGTTTCCATGTCCATTAAATAAGCCTGATATTCAGCTTGCCATGCTTCTGCCCATTCACGATGTTTTGGCTTGAGTGTCCAATATAACCAAGGCATATAATTAAGGCGCTGCTTATGCTGCTCGCGATATTTCAGTAAAGGATCATTCATCCTCTTGCTCCTCAATAAACTTCAGCACTTCACGCCCTGAGAGGCATCGCCTCGCAAGAGAAGACAGATACATTTCAGTCATCACATACATGTAATTTCTCACGTCCTCTACTCACATCTTGCAGCTTAAGTCTTAAAGGCTCAATCTGATGCACTTGCAGTCGGGCCTGAACTGTAACTCCAGTATCGGTATAACTTTCCTGATATTCAATCTGTTGCTGCATCAACTCATACTGCATAATGGCCCATTCATTGAACAAGCATGCAAACTGGATTTCTTTCTTTTCAATCAGTTCAATTTTTTCTGCTAACAATAAGCACTGACCTGCGCAACCGCCATAGGCACGCACCAAACCACCCGTACCCAATTTAATACCACCATACCAACGATTGACCAGTACAATAACGTTGGTCAGTTCATTACCTTCAATGGTTGCAAGAATGGGGCGACCTGCCGTGCCTGAAGGTTCACCATCATCATTAAAACGGACATGATGCCCAATTTTCCATGCCCAGCATTGATGCGTGGTTGAAGTATCTTTGTATTGCTCCAGAAAATCTTTAACCTGCTGTTCATTTTCAACAACAGCCGCAATCGCTTGGAAACGACTTTTTTTAATGTCTTCTTCAAAAGTTACCGTACTGGCAATGGTAAATGGCATAAAAAACAAGATAAAAACTGAAAAACAGATTATAGCCGCTTAACTGACAAATAAAAAACCTCGCCTGAAGCGAGGTTTTCTCAATCAGCACAACTTAGCGTTCGCGTAATGCTTCTTTGGCTTTATTAAACGGTTTAAGCAGGTAATCCATAATGGTTTTTTGACCTGTACGAATATCCACTGTCGCCACCATCCCTGGGGTAATACTAAATGCCTTACCCGCCTTGTTATAGAGGCGATCTGAATCGGTACGGATATAAACACGATAATAGAACTGATCCTGCTTCACTTCATCACGAATGGTATCTGGAGAAATTACAGTTACTTTCCCATCCAGACCGCCGTAAATCGAATAATCATAGGCCGTAATCTTCACCAAGGCTTCTTGTCCCGGACGAATAAAAGCAATATCTCGCGGAGAAATACGAGCTTCAATCAACAGTTTATCTTCCAGTGGGACAATGGTCATCAATTTACCATTTTGCGGAATCACCCCGCCTAAAGTCGTGACATCAATTTCTTTGACCACACCACGTACTGGCGCTTTAAATACCGCACGTTGTAAGCTATCAGCACGTCCATTCACTACTTGTTGTTGTGTCTGGATATCAGTATTGGCTTTGGAAAGCTCTTCTCGCGCTTTGACATAATATTCGTTACGCGTGTCATTGATCTTATTATTCAAGTCATTGGCTTCACGTTTTAAGCGCAACACTTCAACTTCACTCGCTGCACCTTTTGCCACTAATGGCTCAGTCATGGCAAGCTCTTGTCGTACTAGCTTGGCAGCCTGTTCATAACCTGCGATGGATTGCTCCAGATTCTCACGGCGCGAATAATAAAGTGCGGTTTCCTCTTGAACCAGCTTAGGACTTTTCTTAACTTCCTCAGGAAAAGTCAGCGGCGTGCCATTCACTTCCGCACGTAAACGCGCTGCGGTTGCCTGTGCCGAAATCAGTAAAGACTGCGACTCCCCCACATTCGAAGCTAAACGTGTCGGATCAAGTTGAGCAAGAATCTGCCCCTTTTCCACCACATCACCTTCATTCACATCAAGCTTGGTTAAAATACCACCCTCAAGTGACTGAATGATCTGCTCTTTTGAAGATGGAATAACTTTACCTGTCCCCGTAGAAACTTCTTCTAAATTAAACAACCATGCCCAGATCAAGAGTACAAGTAAACCAATCCCAATCATCCAAACAACGAGTGTCGAACGAGGTAACTTAGGTTCCTTATAAGTTACATTCATCGGACGGCTACTCGTTTTTTGTTCTTCACTCATAAATTTGCCTCTATTCTCTAAGTATTAAACTATTTTTTGTTTTATTGCTGATTGTTGTAAGACTTGTTCTACTGGCCCATCCATCACGATCTTGCCTTCATTCATAACAATAATCCGGTCAACCAATTCCAGTACAGCACGACGGTGGGTCGCCACCACTAAAGTTCGATAACCAAGCCAGTTTCTTAAATGGTCAATAAGCTGCTTCTCGGCGACATCATCAATGGCTGCCGTTGGCTCATCAAGCAACAGAATGTTGGGTTGACGAATCAAGAGACGTGCTAACAATAAAGCTTGTCGTTGCCCTCCAGAAAAACCGACGCCCCCTTCTAAAACCAGATGATCAAGCCCTTCTTTCTTCTCATGCACAAAGCTCAATGCACCCGTCACTTTCAGTGCTTTTAAAATGTCTTCATCGCGTGCGAGTGGTGCGCCCAAAGTCAGGTTTTCACGGATCGTGCCATAGAATAGATGTGCATTCTGATTGAGTAAGCCCATGTCACGACGTACATCGGACGGATCAATCAGGCTGATATCCAGATCATCTAAATGAACCGAACCTGCATTCGGAAATTGCATGGCAGATAAAATCTGAAGTAGTGTTGATTTGCCTGCACCATTACGCCCGAGAATGGCAATACGTTCACCAGCACGGATCTTCAAATGCGGGATAGACAAACTTGGACGAGGATCATCTTCGGAATATTGGAATACAACTTTTTTAAGCTCGTAGTCGCCGTGTAGTACTTCTTTATGAACCAGATGGGCTTGATCTGCCTGATCAACAGGCTTTTTCATTAACTCATCCAGACCTTTTTTAGCCACTTTGGCTTGTTGTAAACGTCCGAGAATCCCTGTGATTTGCGAAATCGGTGCCAGCATACGAGAAGACAAAATCGAACATGCCACCAATGCACCCGTGGTCATATCACCTTTCATCACCGCAAAACAGCCCACCAGAATTACCGCGGCATAGGTCAGGCCCTGAATCTTTTGCGTCCATGCCGTGAGCACACCAACAATTTTACGTTGTTGCATACTAATATCGGCAGACACTTCATTCATGTGGTTCCACTGGTTCTGGAAACGCGACTCCGCACGTAATAGCTTAATATCTTCAATACCTTGCACGGCTTCGACCAGAATCGCATTACGGATAGAAGATTCGCGCATCCCTTCTTGTGCCAGTTGAGCCAGTTTCTTTTGTGCCAAGATCGCAGGCAAAATCATTAAAGGCACGACCAGCAGCATGACCCAAAATAAATTTCCGCCAATCAGCGCAAAGATAATCAGGAATAAGAAGAAAAAAGGTAAATCTGCAATCGCGCCCATTGTGGTCGAAGTGACCAGCTCACGTACGCCTTCCAGCTCCCGAATTTGAGAAATAAAAGTACCCGTAGATTTAGAACGTTCACTATTTTTGATACGTAGTGCATGACCAAATACACGATCTGACACTCTTAAATCAGCACGTTTTCCAATAATATCTGAAATGTAAATACGCGAAAGACGCAGTACAAATTCGAAAATCGCAGCGATTAATACACCGGCTGCCAATACCCAAAGTGTCGGAATTGATTGTGAAGGTACGACCCGATCATACACCTGCATCGAGAAAATAATGGTCGCCAATGCCAGAATGTTGGCAATCATCGATGCCAGCATAATGTCGATATAACGCTTCCAGTCTTGCAGAGCGATCGACCAGAACCAGCTTGGTTGATAAGGTTTGATATATTCATCAACACGCGCATCTGGCACCGACTGTTCAGGACGCAGTACATAGACATTTTTAATGATGTGTCTTAGCGCACCCACCGCAAATTTTTGCGAAAGTCCCTGATCACCACTCAACTGAATACTGACATGGCCAGTACCATCAGCCTTATCGATAACACCTACCTGTCCATCAGCCAATTCGACCAATACAGGTAAACGCCAAGGGTTGATCACTTCATTAGTGAAAGCAACTTTGCGTAAATTCAGGCCAATCTGGCGGCTAATCAGCACCAGAACTTCATCCAGATTCTGGTTTTGATTCCAGTCCAGTTGTAAGCGAATCCGTTCTTCAGATGGTTCAATTCGGTAATGCTTGGCGATGGTTAATATTGCTTGTAACCAGGGCTGATAATTTATTTTTGTAGTAATCATGGTTGTACCTCAAACCCTTGTATATTTAAATTATTGAGGTCATAGGCCTGACGAGAACGTCCTGTCGCAGCAATATATTGCGCAATGCTACTGTAAATATCATAACGTGCTGTTTCAGCCTCTGAGTTCGCACTATGAATCGCTTGTTCTGCATTTAACAAATCGACTAAAGTTCGTGTTCCCAACTTATATTGTTCTTGATAAAGCTCTCTTGTACGTATTGTTGTTGCTTGTTGTCCCGCTAAAACCTGCATCTGGCGTTGTTTATTTTCAATTTGTTCACGGCTGGTTCGGATCTGATCCAGCACTTTTAGATAAACCGCATTGACCTGTGCTCTTGCTGCCTCTTCAGCATAACTGGCGGCCTTGGTTCTTGAGGAAGTTGCTCCCCCTTGGTAGAACTGGCTGCTGGCTTCGAGCATGATCGCACTATCAAAGCCACCCTCTTTATCATTACCCGGGTTGCGTCCGTGTAAAGCCTGACTCAGTTCTCCTTTTACAGATAGTGTCGGATAATTACTCACTTGTGTCTGTAATTTTTGATTACGCGCAACTTCAATACCCGCCTGTGCAGCGATCATTTGCGGAATGGTGTTGAATTGTGGTGTTGCGTATATATCTGATTGTTTTACAAAATCTTCAGGAATCGCCCATTTCACATTACGGGTATCAAAACCAAGTAATGTATAAAGATGTTGCTGATACTGACTGAGTAAAGATTGCTGGGCAATCATCGCTGACTGTGCTGATTGTAAATACGATTGCGCTTGGATCGGGTCAGCCTGACTACTGATTCCGGCATTTGCTCGCAGATTCGCCATTTCCTGAATCCGTCTGATCCCTGCGATCTGCTGATTTGCAATCTGAATAAGGGTTTGATAACGCTGAATATTGATAATTGTTTGCGCAACATCTAGTGAAATATCATCAATTTTCACCAGCACATTGGCTTGCCCAACCACAACCTTGGCCTTTTCTACATTAACACCAGATTTAACCTTGCCGAAATCATAAAGCATCTGGGTTGCACTTAAAGTCAGTAATTGCTGACCGCGAGTACTTTTCTTACCTAAGTCTCCCGTGCTGACACCACCACCAATCTGTGGATAATAGCCCGATTTTGCAACATCGATATTGGCATTTTGTGAAGCCAATGCTGCGATTCCTTGAGAAATATCAGGATTACGTTGTACCGCAACCTGTACTGCATCTTTCAATACTTTACGTTGATTCTGCCAAAATGCATTTGCGACTGCCGTCTCTTGCGGACGCCCTGATCCAACAACAGGCAAATCACTGCCTAATGATGAATCGACCGAGAAGTTACTCAGTTTTTGCATCTGGGCAACTTTAAATTCATCACTACTTTGCGGAACAAACAGCCGAGACAGATTATTCTTTAAAGTGTGATATTGTTCACTTGGTGTTGTTGCATGTGTCATTGGCACAGATAGCGTTGCTACATAAAGTAACCACTTAAAATCCATACTTCTTTTCCATGATCCATTATTCACTTTTATATCTTTCTTTAAGTTCATATTTTTTCGTATTGTTATCATTTCAGCATTTTCATTTTAATCATTTTTTTACATAAAACACTATGTTCTAAACACGTTTTCACACATTTATAAGTGTTTATTTTTGTAAAACAGTTCTCATTTTTATAAAATATGCCAAACTAATTAAAAAAATAAAATAAATATTTATCAGCAAATTACAGCAAAATCCCCAATATTTCCGAGCAGAAGCCTTGGTATTCAAGATTTCCAATTAAAAAACTGCCATAAAAAAAGAACCTTTCGGTTCTTTCTTCACATACAGAATCCATTCGGTGTTAAACGACGAAATCGTCACCTAAATACACTTTACGCACCTGTTCATTATCCAGAATTTCTTGTGGAGTACCCTCAGCAATCACGGATCCTTCACTGACGATATAAGCTTTTTCACAAATCGCTAAAGTTTCACGCACGTTATGATCGGTAATGAGTACACCAATACCACGATCTTTGAGGGTTTGGATAATATCTTTAATATCACCTACCGAAATCGGGTCAACCCCGGCAAAAGGCTCATCCAGCAGCATAAACTTTGGATCAGCAGCCAAAGCACGCGCAATCTCAGCACGGCGGCGTTCACCACCAGAAACACTCATACCCAATGAATCTTTAATATGGGTAATTTTAAAATCACTTAATAACTCATTCAAACGTTGCTGGCGCTGCTGTTTGTTCAAGTCTTTACGCGTTTCTAAAATCGCCATAATATTTTCAGAAATCGTTAACTTTCTAAAAATCGAAGCTTCTTGGGGTAAATAGCCAATGCCTTTACGCGCCCGTTCATGCATCGCAAGATCAGACATATCGAGATCATCTAAATGAATCTCGCCTTTATCCATACGAACAAGACCAACAACCATATAGAAGCTAGTGGTTTTCCCTGCACCATTCGGGCCAAGCAGACCAACGATTTGTCCACTTTGCATAGTAAAAGAAACGTCTTTTACCACCCAACGTTTACTATAGTTTTTAGCTAAATGCTTAATACATAAAGTCTGTGGTTGTTGCACTGCCTGTTCCATTAATCACGCGCCCCTGGAAAGCTTTTAGAGCTTGATGGTGGAATAATGATTTGTACACGATTGCTCGAAGAACCTTGAGCCTCGACATCACCTTTATTCATACTATATTTCAGGCTATTACCACGAATGCTTGAACCATCCTGATACAGGTAAGCATTACCTGTTAGCGTGATAATCCCAGTATCTGCGTTATATACGATATTTTGGGCTTCGCCACGTGCCAGACCTTTATTGGCATCCATTTGTTGCTGGAACTTCGCAGGTCGCCCCTTTGCTGTAATGGTCTGGATTTCTTTACGGCTATTTAAGTTTGCAACCAGTGAGTCTGCTTGCAATTTCATGGTGCCCTGCTCAATCACGACATTACCGGTATAGGTCGTTACACCCGATTTATCATTATAGGTTGCACGATCAGCAACCAGAGAAAGCTGTTGATTGCGGTCTGACGGCAAGGCAAAGCTCGTGCTTGCAGATAACGCAACCACAGCGACACAGCCGGCTTGTTTAAGGAAAGTTAGACGAGATTTAGAATTAAGAGCTTGGCGCATACTTTCCTCGAATTTTGTAAAATTCATATTGACCATTATTCATATTAGCCTTTAGACCTTGACTCACAAACTCAGCAGTTGGCGATTGAACCGTGACCTGATGTTGTGTTTCGAGTTCTCTTGTTTTTGGGTAACCTGTGAGCTCATCGGTATGAAACTCCATTTTACCCTGATCGGACAATTTCGTCGCAACAACATTACCAAGCAAGACAACTTTAGTGTTGTCATCATAGCCATTTGCCTGTTTTGCGTAAAAGGTTGCGTCAGCTTTGCCCTGTTTGTACATCACTGCATTCAGTTGATCCAGCTGAGAGGTTTTAAGTTGCATATTTTGCTGCAACTGCTTCACTTCAGCACGAATATATAAATTACCCTTCTCATCAGTTTGTGTTAAGTGAACACCCTGTGCGGAATAAGTCATATTCTTGGCTGAATCAACATCCAGCTTTTTTGCCTTGCCACTGTAATAATAATAGCCACCGCTCACCGCAGCGACTGCAACAGCAACAACATATAAAACTTTGGTATCCATAAACTGGGTTACCTAACCTTTGAGCAAATCAACACTATATTAATGTGGTACAGCAAGATATTTTTCAAGCAGTTCTTGGTAAACACCTTTTGCCATCAACAACATATCACAGACTTCTCGAACAGCTCCGCGACCGCCCATCGCCTGAGTCACCAGATTGGCACGGCGGCGGACTTCTTCATGACCATTCGGAACAGTCACTTTCATCCCTGCAATTGCAAATGCAGATAAATCTGGCCAGTCATCACCCATGTAGATACAGTCTTCAGGCAATAAACCGAGTTGGGCGCAAGCTTCACGCAAAGCTGTTCCCTTATCTTCACGCCCTTGATACACCAGATCGACACCGAGATCAGACATCCGTTTTTCAACGATATGACTTTTTCGGCCCGTGATAATAATCACTTTCATACCTGCTTGCTGGACTAGTTTCATGCCCAGACCATCACGGATATCAAATGATTTAATTTCATCACCAGAATTGGTTAATGTAACAAAGCCATCGCTTAAGATTCCATCCACATCAAGCACGAGTGCCTGTAAATGACGTGCTTGTTCTTGTAAAGCATAAGATGCCATGGCTTAATTTACTCCCGCCTGAATAAGGTCATGCATACTGATCACACCAATCACTTTTTTCGCGTCATCCACCACAACAAACTGATTAATTTTTCTCTCATGCATTTTTTCTAATGCTTCCACCGCACGGGCTTCTTGAGAAATCGTTAACGGATTTTTGGTCATTACTTCAGAAACTGCCAGATTGACATCAAAACCTTGTTGCTGGTCAATCATTCGACGTAAGTCACCATCGGTGAAAATACCCAATAACGTATCATTGTCATCAACAATCGTGGTTAAACCAAGACGCTTATCAGAAATTTCATATAACACCTTATTCATTGGTGTATCTGGACGTACTTTCGGTAATTCTGAACCTGTATGCATGAGATGCTTCACATGCAACAGTAACCGTTTACCCAATGCACCTGCTGGGTGTGAACGCGCAAAGTCATCTGCTGTAAAGCCACGTGCTTCCAGTAGCGCAACGGCTAAAGCATCACCGAGAACCAGTGTCGCCGTTGTACTTGATGTTGGTGCCAAGCCTAAAGGACATGCTTCGTCAGCTGCGCCCAGTGTTAATGCAACATCTGCATTTTGTGGCATTGGACCTTTATCATCACGGCTAATCGTGATTAATGGCACGCCTAAATGCTTGATCAGTGGCATCAACATCATGATTTCATCACTCTTGCCCGAGTTTGAAATCGCAATAAGTACATCGCCACGCACCAGCATGCCCAGATCCCCATGACCCGCTTCACCTGGATGCATAAAAAATGAAGGTGTACCTGTCGATGCGAAGGTTGCCGCCATTTTACGACCGATATGACCCGATTTCCCCATACCGGTAATCACAACACGCCCTTGGCATTGCAGCAATATTTCACAGGCACGATCAAAATGTTCATTAATTTGTGTTGCAAGTACTTCAATCGCTTGCTGTTCAATACGCAGAGTTTCTATTGCGCTTTTCTGGAAATTTATGGCTTGTGACATATGAGCTTGACTCAAAATAATACTCTATCTACCTATTGGCAGATGATTTTAATCAAAAGAATGAGGGCGATTCTAACATAACTGTGAATTATGCACGTTTCTAAATGTATAAGTTTTCATGAAAAATGGAGAGCTTTTCGGCGTGTAATCGTTGATCACGAATTTGTGTGAAATACAAAATTTTCGTCATTCTCTTCCGTATAGGATTTACAGCTTCATCAGGGACAGAAAACTTACCTTTCTTAACACAAATAAATTTGCCCAGATTTAAAACAACTTGTATATACATATATGCACTAGATTGTACATAAGCATACTAAAACCAGATCATGTATTTTCTATAACAATCAATGCTTCATGGATCAGGAGTAAAAGATGAGCTCATTGGATGAGAAAGAAAAACACCAGTTTGTTGAAAACCGAAGTATTGACTTCATTCCAGAACATGAACGACATGGCAGTGTATTTGGTCAATTTACCCTGTGGTTTGGTGCCAACTTACAAATAACTGCAATCGTTACTGGTGCTTTGGCCGTTGTGCTTGGCGGAGATGTGTTTTGGTCCATTATTGGTTTACTGATTGGACAGTGTTTCGGAGCCGTTGTGATGGCTTTACACGCAGCACAGGGTCCAAAGCTTGGTCTTCCACAAATGATTTCAAGCCGCGTTCAATTTGGGGTATATGGTGCTTGTATTCCAATCGTGTTGGTTTGTCTGATGTATATCGGATTTACAGCCACTGGTGAGGTACTGGCAGGTAAAGCTATCGCACAATTGATCAATGTCAGTAGTACAACAGGTATTTTAATTTATGCCTCTTTTATTGTGATCTTTGCGACCATTGGTTACCGCTTAATCCACTGGGTTGGAAAAGTTGCCAGCGTGATTGGCATCATTGCATTTGTGATTATTTTAAGTCAGATTTTAACTCATTCAAATTTCTCAGCATTAATCGCAGTTCAAAAATTTAGCTGGCCTTCATTTTTATTGGCAATTTCGCTTTCAGCCTCTTGGCAAATTTCATTCGGCCCTTATGTGGCGGATTATTCCAGATATTTACCATCAAACACCTCCTCCACCCGTGTTTTTCTGGCGGTTGGTTTAGGTTCACTGCTCAGTTCGCAAATCTCCATGACCTTGGGTGTATTCATTGCACAAATTTCACAAGGTGGCTTTGTCGGGAATGAGGTGCAATATGTGGTGGGTATGAATGCTGCTGCACTGGTGATTACTTTTTTATATTTCAGCATCGCCTTTGGCAAAGTCACCTTATCGACACTCAATGCCTATGGTTGCTTCATGTGTATTGCAACCATTTGGAATAGCTTCAAACCCAAATATCAAATTTCTAAACTCACGCGGTTAAGTATCGTACTGGGTATGGTGGCTATTTCGACCTTGATCGCAATCTTGGGTGAACATACATTCTTAAATACCTTTAAAGCATTCATCCTGTTCTTGCTCACCTTTTTTATCCCGTGGAGTGCAATTAATTTAGTCGATTACTATTTCATTTCTAAAGAAGAGTGCGATGTGGCTGCATTATATGATCCGAACGGAAAGTATGGCCGCTGGAATAGTATCGGTATTGGCTGCTATGTCATGGGTGTTTTACTACAACTTCCTTTTATTCATAGTAAGTTTTTTACAGGTACAATCGCCACAGCATTAGGTGGTATTGATATTTCCTGGCTGGTCGGACTTTTAGCAACAGCGGTGATTTATTATTATTTTGCAAAAAAAGCTCAAGTTCGAGCGACCAGCAAACTACGTTTTGAATAAGGAAAAATATTGCAAACCAAAACCATCTTTTTTACTACTGATAACTTTATGAAATATGGTGCATACGTTATGATGAATAACGATTTTTGTAGAGTGTTTGAAAACCCTTATGCAACCTTTTGTTCTATATAATTCTGAGCAACGTAAAAAAGTTGAATTTGTCCCACGCAAAGAAGGTCAAATTGATATGTATGTGTGTGGTATGACTGTTTATGATTACTGTCATATCGGGCACGCTCGAGTTATGGTTGCATTTGACTACATCATTCGCTTCTTGCGTAGTCAGGGCTGGAAAGTTCGCTATATCCGTAACATCACCGACATTGATGACAAGATCATTGCACGTGCCAATGAAAATGGTGAGAGCATTCAACAACTCACCACACGTTTTATTGATGCTATGAATGAAGACGCAGCAAACTTGGGCTGTGCTGCACCGGATGAAGCGCCAAAAGCAACTGAATATATTGATCAGATGCAAAGCATGATCAACACCTTGGTTGATAAAGGTGCTGCTTATCCGTCTAGCAATGGCGATGTATATTTTGAAGTCAGTAAATTCGATAAATATGGTCGTCTATCTGGTCGTAAACTGGAAGACATGCAAGCGGGTGCATCTGAGCGCGTTGATGTTGAAGTTGAAAAGAAACATCCATTTGACTTTGTGCTTTGGAAACATGCCAAAGAAAATGAACCGGCTTGGGCTTCACCTTGGGGCAATGGCCGTCCAGGCTGGCATATTGAATGTTCTGCAATGTCGACTTGCTGTTTGGGCAATCATTTCGATATTCATGGTGGTGGTTCAGATCTGATGTTCCCACACCATGAAAATGAAATCGCCCAAAGTGAAGCATCGACTGGCGAACAATATGTTAATTACTGGATGCATGTGGGCTTCATCAACGTTGATGGCGAGAAAATGTCTAAATCTTTAGGTAACTTCTTCACCATCCGTGATGTGATGGAAAAATTCCATCCAGAAGTGATTCGCTACTTCATCGTGTCATCGCACTACCGTAGTCCAGTCAACTTCTCTGATGTTGCCTTAAAAGAAGCGAAAACAGCACTCAGCCGTTTCTATCACTCTTTTAAAGCCTATCAGCAAGTTTATGGTCAAAAAACCACTGAGACTTTAGAACAGCACTTTGTTGAGCGTTTTAATAGTGCGATGCGCGACGACTTTAATACTGCTGAAGCAATGGCAGTCCTGTTTGAACTCAATAAGGAACTGAACCGTGCAGTCAAAGAAGAACAAGCTGAACAAGCCACGCTTCTTTACTCTACCCTACGCCATTTAACTGACATTCTTGGCTTGGTTCAGCATGATGTTGATGACTTCCTCAAATCAGATATTGGTCAGGAAGCGCTAGCGCTTTCAGATGCTGAGATTGAAGATTTTATCCAGCAACGTGTCGATGCAAAAAAAGCCAAAGACTTTGCCAAAGCTGATGGTATTCGCCAATCGTTATTGGATCAGGGTGTAGTTTTGGAAGATACACGTCAAGGGACAATCTGGCGACGTGCTGATTAATTCAACACTTAGCATACTAGAGAGTTGACAGCTGAATGAAACTCTCTATAATGCGTCCTATTGCGGGAATAGCTCAGTTGGTAGAGCATAACCTTGCCAAGGTTGGGGTCGCGAGTTCGAGTCTCGTTTCCCGCTCCAAATTCAAAAAAGCCCTTATCGAAAGATAAGGGCTTTTTTATTTCTGATACTTATATCTTTCACAATCCCCTCCCACACATCAAGGATGACAAACTTTACACACCCACTTTAATGTAATATTATAACATTACATTAAATACAGAGAATCAAAAATGAAAGTATGCTCATCCCTTAAAAGTGCCAAACGCCGTAGTGCTGATTGTCAGATTGTAAAACGTCGCGGCAAGCTATTTGTCATCTGCAAATCAAATCCCCGCTTCAAGGCAAGACAAGGTTAAACTTGTCTTGCTTTACCAAAGGTTAAACAACCCTTACATTCCCTTACTTCCATTTCTTTTTAAAATCTAATAACTTGGATATCAATACTTTCGAATAAGGTTATATCCAAGATGAAAAAATCAATTATTGCCATTTCTCTAGCGTCTATTTTCCTTGTGGCATGTAACAAGGCTGAAACACCAAAAACTGACGAGCAAACTCCACCAGCAGCGACCACAACAGAAACAACGCATGAAGCTGTTGATAGCGCGCACACAGCGGAAAACTCTCTCGACTGGAATGGTACTTACAAAGGCGTACTTCCATGCGCTGACTGTGAAGGCATTGAAACTGAACTTGAACTGAATCAAGACAAGACCTTTGAGTTAAAAGAAAAATATTTAGGTAAAGGCGACGGTAAAGTATTCGAAAGTAAAGGTAGCTTCGCCTTTGATACTACAAACACATCAATGATTACATTGGATAAAGCTGGTGATGGCCGTAAATATTTCGTTGCTGAAGGTTATCTAAAAGCTTTAGATACAGAAGGTAAAGAAATTACAGGTGAATTGGCAAGCAAATACGAGCTTAAAAAAGAAGCTGACTAAGCCTTAAATAATTAAAAAAGCCCATTTACGAAGTGGGCTTTTTAGTAAGCAATAAAAAACCCAGTCAAAATGACTGGGTTTTTTTAGAAGATACGAATTACTTCGCAGCAGCTTGAGCAGCAGCAACTTCTTCTGCGAAACTCATTTCAGCTTTCTTCTCAATACCTTCACCCACTTCGAAACGAACGAATTGAGCTACAACAGTACCAGTCGCTTTCAATACGTCAGCAACTTTCTTATCGTTGTCGATAACATACATTTGACGATCAAGAGCAACTTCGTTCAAGTATTTTTCAACTGAACCAGTTACCATTTTCTCAACGATGTTCGCTGGCTTACCAGATTCTAACGCTTTCGCTTCAGCAATTTCTTTCTCTTTAGCGATCAAGTCAGCTGGAACAGCTTCAGCATTTACTGCAACTGGGTTGAACGCAGCAACGTGCATTGCAATACCTTTACCAGTATCAGCATCACCTGTGTAAGATACAACAACACCGATTTTTAAACCGTGCTTGTAAATAGCCAAGTTTTCGCCTTCAACGATTTGAGCGCGACGAACTTGAATGTTTTCACCGATTTTTTGAACAAGCGCAACACGAGCTTCTTCTACAGTCGCACCGTCTTCAAGCTTAAGTTCAGCAATTTTCGCAGCATCAGTTTCATTTGCAGCAAGTGCAGCAGTAGCAACTTTATCAGAGAAGTTTTTGAAGTTTTCGTCTTTAGCAACGAAGTCAGTTTGACAGTTAACTTCAACAAGGATTGCTTTGTTACCGTTTTGGATGATAGTGATCGCACCATCAGCAGCAATGTTACCTGCTTTTTTAGCAGCTTTTGCTTGACCTGATTTACGAAGGTTATCAATCGCAAGTTCGATGTCACCGTCTGCTTCTGTTAATGCTTTTTTGCATTCCATCATTGCAAGACCAGTACGGTCACGTAATTCTTTTACCATGCTCGCAGTAACTGCAGTCATGTTGATCTCCTAAAATCGGTAGAAAATAAATCTGTTCAACAAAAACGGCCCAAAGAATCTCTGGGCCGTTTGCAATCTCGACGCTTTAATCTGCCACCATTACATGTCGCAAAAATGACAAGCTTGCGTCAAAACGCATTAAGCCTCAGAAGCGTCTTTAGCAGCGTCGTCGCCTTTTGCTTGTGCATTTGCTTGTGATTGAGCATATTCTTTACCAGCAAGAATCGCATCAGCCATAGCAGAAGCATACAAAGTTACTGCACGGATCGCATCGTCGTTACCCGGAATAACGTAATCAACGTTGTCTGGGTTAGAGTTTGTATCAACGATACCGATTACAGGAATACCTAAGTTTTTCGCTTCTTTGATTGCAATCGCTTCGTGATCAACGTCGATTACAAATAATGCGTCAGGTAAACCACCCATGTTTTTAACGCCGCCTAAAGCACGTTCAAGTTTTTCCATCTCACGAGTACGCTCTAAAGCTTCACGTTTAGTAAGCTTAGCAAAAGTACCGTCTTGAGATTGAGTTTGAAGATCTTTTAAACGGTTGATAGATTGGCGAAGTGTTTTCCAGTTCGTCAACATACCACCTAACCAACGGTGATCTACATATGGTTGACCAGCGCGTTGAGCTTGTTCACGGATGATGTTAGAAGCAGCTCGTTTTGTACCAACGAATAATACTTTGTTCTTTTTGCTCGCTAGGTTGTTAACGAAGTTCAAAGCATCATTTAACGCAGGAACAGTGTGCTCAAGGTTAATGATGTGAATTTTGTTACGCGCGCCAAAAATGTATTGACGCATTTTTGGGTTCCAGAAACGAGTTTGGTGACCAAAGTGTGCGCCTGCTTGAAGAAGGTCGCGCATGCTTACGTTGTAATCTGCCATTTTCTTTACCTTAAAGTTTGGGTTAGGCCTCCATATATCCGCATTCTCCACCTATTGCTAGGCACCCAGAGTAATGTGTCGATATATGTGCGGATTTTTTTTACGACTATTATTATCAGATAATTTCGTAAAATATATTCACGAAAAGCATTTGATAAAATAGGCGGCTATTTATACCATAGACGCTTGCAAATTACCAAAAGTTTTTAGAGATCATGAATACAACTTATACAGCCCCTCGTCGATTAATCAAAACACCTGAAGAAATTGAAAAGATGCGTGTTGCTGGCAAATTGGCGGCTGAAGTTCTAGACATGATTAAACCGCATATTAAAGCGGGTGTGAGCACACTAGAACTCGATACAATCTGTCGCAATCACATTGAAAATGTTCAACAGGCAATTCCTGCTTGTGTAGGTTACGGCGCAGCCCCAGGTCGCCCTGCTTTCCAGCATTCTATTTGTACCTCGGTCAACCATGTGGTTTGTCACGGTATTCCTTCTGAAAATAAAATCTTAAAGAACGGCGATATTCTTAATATTGATGTAACAGTCATTAAAGATGGTTATCACGGTGATACCAACATGATGTATATCGTGGGTGGTGAAACCTCTATTCTTGCAAACCGTTTGTGTTCAGTCGCTCAAGAAGCGATGTATCGCGGTATGGCAACTGTAAAAGATGGCTCATACTTGGGTGATGTCGGTTATGCAATTCAACAATATGTTGAATCTGAGCGTTTCAGTGTCGTACGAGAATATTGCGGTCATGGTATCGGTAATGTATTCCATGATGAACCACAAGTTTTGCATTATGGGCAAAAAGGCACGGGTATGCGTCTGGAAGCAGGCATGACTTTTACAATTGAACCAATGGTCAACGCAGGTGTTTGGCAAACCAAGCTTTTAGGCGATAAATGGACAGTTGTCACTAAAGATCACAAATTATCTGCTCAATATGAACATACGATTTTGGTAACAAAAACAGGCATCGAAGTTTTAACTGCACGTCCTGAAGAAGACTTATCTCGTTTTATGTAATTTATTTTGTTTAATTTTT